>JADFVZ010000036.1 GCA_015222805.1 Pseudomonadota bacterium | reverse complement strand
TGGGTTGGCTTAACCACCGCCCTAGTCACAGAATTGTGAATTCCTCGGCACTGGTTGGTTTCAGCTACGGGACTGGTGTTAATTTTCTCCTGGGCGTGATACATCATCGACATTCCCTCAGGTACCCGCTGACTAACCACCGCACGTGCGGCAATTGCGCCATTGGTGTTATACACCTCAATCCAGTCGTTATCGATAACCCCAATTTTCTGTGCATCGGTCTCACTGACCCAAACAACCGGTCCACCTCGATTGAGTGTCAGCATCAACAGGTTATCGGAATAGGTTGAGTGGATACCCCATTTTTGGTGCGGGGTGATAAAGTTCAGCACCACCTGTTTCCTGCCCTCACCTTTCTCATCGATGATCGGATCTACGGTCTTGGTATTGATTGGCGGCTTGTATACACAGAAGCCCTCACCAAAATCACGCATCCATTTATGATCCTGGTAAAAGTGCTGCCTGCCGGTTAGTGTCCGCCAGGGGATATATTCATGCACATTGGTATACCCGGCGTTATAACTGACATGTTCGTCTTCCAGGCCACTCCAGGTTGGAGAAGAAATAATCTTCCGTGGTTGCACCTGGATATCATGGAAGCGGATTTTTTCATCTTCTTTTGGCAGTGCCAGGTGTTTATGGTCGCGCCCGGTTATTTGACCGAGGGCATCCCAGGCTTTAACCGCTACCTGGCCATTGGTTTCCGGCGCCAGTGACAGGATCACTTCTGTCGCATTTATATCGGTATCGATATTAGGCAGGCCTTTAGAAACACCTTCTTCGCGCACTGTGCGATTGAGGCCTTTTAACAATTCGACTTCATTTTCCGTATTCCAGGCAATACCCTTGCCGCCATTGCCGATCTTGCTCATTAATGGTCCCAACGAAGTAAACTTCTTATAGGTATCCGGGTAATTTCGCTCAACTTCGATCAGCATCGGCATGGTCTTGCCGGGAATGGGTTCACATTCACCTTTTTTCCAGTCTTTAACATCTAACGGCTGGGCCAGTTCTCCCGGGGTATCGTGCTGCATAGGCAAGGTTACCAGGTCGGTTTCCGTACCTAAATGGCCAACACATAATTTGGAGAATTCTTTAGCCAGGCCTTTGTAGATATCCCAGTCACTGCGGCTTTCCCAGGCAGCATCCACGGCTTTGGAAAGCGGGTGGATAAAGGGGTGCATGTCTGATGTGTTCAGGTCATTTTTCTCATACCAGGTTGCCGAGGGCAGCACAATATCAGAATACAGGCAGGTGGTAGACATTCTAAAGTCCAGGGTTACAAACAGGCTAACCTTGCCCTCCTCGCCTTTATCATGCCACTTAACTTCCTGTGGACGCACGTCTGTTTCTGCGCCCATCACTCCGTTCTGGGTGCCGAGCAAATGCTTCAACAGGTATTCGTGTCCCTTACCACTGGAGCCAAGTAAATTAGAACGCCAGATAAACATATTGTGGGGGAAGTTCTGTTTGTTATCCGGGTCTTCACAGGCAAAACTGAGGTCGCCCGATTTCAGCTGATCTACAACATAATCTTTGGTCTCGACACCGGCTTCGACGGCCTTGCCTTTCAGGCTCAGCGGGTTGACAGCAAGCTGCGGTGCAGACGGTAACCAGCCCATGCGTTCGGAGCGAACATTACAATCGATCAGTGAATAGTCCTTCCAGTCATCTTTATTGGCCAACGGGGATAACAGCTCATCAATTTCCACATGCTCATAACGCCACTGGCTGGAATGATTGTAGAAAAACGATGTGCCATTCATATGCCGGGGTGGACGATGCCAGTCCAGCGCAAAGGCCAATGGGGTCCAGCCGGTCTGTGGGCGCAGTTTCTCCTGGCCCACATAATGTGCCCAGCCACCACCGGATTTACCGATACAGCCGCACATCATCAGCATATTGATAATGCCGCGATAGATCATATCCATGTTGTACCAGTGATTGATCGCTGCACCCAGGATCACCATGGATTTTCCTTCGGTTTTATCAGCGTTATCCGCAAATTCACGAGCCAGGCGGATAATCTGTTCACGATCAACCTTGGTGATTTTTTCCTGCCATGCGGGGGTGTAAGGTACTTCGTCATCGTAGGATGAGGCAACGTTAGCACCGCCCAGGCCCTGATCGACACCGTAATTGGCCATTTGCAAATCAAATACAGTCGCAACCAGGCAACTGGAGCCATCGGCGAGAGTGATTTTCCGTGCCGGTACATTTCGTTCCAGGATGCTGTCATGATCGGTATGCGAGAAGATTTCCTGATCATGTTTTTTATTGGCAAAATACGGGAAACTTACTGCAACCACTTCATCATGTTCTTTTACCAATGACAATACGGGTTCGATATCGGACCCATCCGCTACATTCTTCTCTTCCAGGTTCCATTTGGCCGACTTATCCCAACGCGAACCGATGGTGCCGTTAGGTACAACCATCTCACCGGAGGTCTTGTCAATTAAGACCGTTTTCCATTCGGCATTCTCGCTTTGACCCAGGCTACCCTGTAAATCTGATGAACGCAGATTACGTCCAGGAACCAATCCCTTATCACTTTGCTCCAGCATAACCAGGAACGGCATATCAGTGTACTGGCGAACATAGTTATTAAAATATTCACTTTTACCGGTCTTATGGTACTCAGTCAGGATTACATGACCCATAGCCATTGCCACAGCGGCATCGGTACCCTGTCGAGCCGGAACCCATTCATCGGTCAGTTTTGCAACTTCACTGTAATCAGGGGTGATTGCGACTGTTTTAGTCCCGTTATAACGCGCCTCGGTAAAAAAGTGCGCGTCGGGCGTGCGTGTCTGCGGAACATTTGAACCCCAGGCAATAATGTAGGAAGAGTTATACCAATCCGCTGATTCCGGAACATCGGTCTGCTCACCCCATGTTTGCGGGGAGCTTGGAGGCAAATCACAATACCAGTCATAAAAACTAAGGCAGGCACCACCAATCAGGGAAAGATAGCGGGCACCAGCTGCATATGACACCATTGACATCGCTGGAATTGGGGAAAAACCAATAATCCGATCCGGACCAAATTCTTTTGCGGTATAGACATTGGCTGATGCGATCAGCTCGTTCACCTCATCCCACTCAGCCCTTACCATGCCACCGAGGCCGCGCTTGCTCTTGTATTGGCGGGATTTTTCGTCATCGCTGACTATAGATTCCCAGGCCAGTACTGGATCAGCGTGTTGCTGTTTGGCTTCGCGCCATAAGCGCAGCAAATGGCTGCGGATCATCGGGAATTTTAGCCGGGTGGCACTGTACAGGTACCAGGAATAACTGGCCCCGCGCGGACAGCCACGGGGCTCATGGTCAGGTAAGTCCGGACGGGTCCGGGGGTAATTGGTTTGCTGGGTTTCCCAGGTCACCAGACCGTTTTTTACGTATATTTTCCAGCTGCAGGAGCCGGTACAGTTCACACCATGGGTTGAACGTACAACCTTGTCATGCGCCCAGCGATTTCGATAGGCTCTTTCCCAGTCGCGGTTTTCACTAACCAACTTGCCGTGACCATTTGAAAAAGGCTCTGCCTTCTTTTTGCTAAAGAAGCTTAATCTGTCGATAATGTGACTCATAGTTTATCTCTTAAATATTACGTAATTAGTTAACTGGTCGTTAATTCAGTACCCGACTTATGGGTTATGAAATTCTGCGCTCTTACGCAGGTAGAACCACCAGTTAATGATCATACAAACCGCATAGAATATCGCGAAGCCATACAGGGCATTCTCAGGTGTGGTTGCTTTAATCTGCTCACCAAATACCTTAGGTATTACAAATGCACCATAGGCCGCAATCGCAGAAGTCCAGCCAAGCACAGGACCTGCCTGTTCTTTATTAAATACCTGGGAGATGGTCCGGAAAGTCGAGCCATTGCCGATACCTGTTGCGCTGAACAGCACCAGGAAGAGGATCAGGAAGGGCCAGAAATATTCTTCAGGGGTTGCCGATGCATAGGCCATCTTCATGTAATAAGCCACACCCAGCGCACTTGCCACCATTACTGCTGAAATAATCTGGGTAACTTTTGCACCACCCATTTTATCGGCAACCATTCCGCCAATAGGTCGAATCAAAGCACCGATGAAGGCGCCCATCCAGGCATAAGTCAGCGCGCTGGGGCCATTCGGGTTCACCAGGTCATGTGTCATTACGCCATCGATCATGACATGCTGGAAGCCAAAGATCACTTTGATTGAAAGTGCCAGGGTTGCGGCATAACCAATAAATGAACCGAAAGTCATTGTGTAAATAACGGTCATCGCCCAGGTGTGTTTATTACCAAAGATTTTATACTGGCGTTGCAAACCAGATTTATAATCCGCACCCAGTGGTAGCAGTTTCAACATGCCAACCGTCAGCGCAACCACAATAGGTATTACCAGCCACTTGCTGACACCAAATCCGGAACCATTAGCTGCTTCAGGCAGCAACAGCCATAAGCCAAAGCCAGCTGTTGCCAAACCCAGCACCAACATGACGATAATTTTTGTAAAAGCTGCAAATGTAGAGCCAATATTGGGTGAAACATGATCATCAACAATATTATTCATCCCCATCCAGCTGGCAATCGATAAGGGAATCAAAAAGATCACCCAGATATAACCAGCGTTTTGCAGGTATGTAGGCGTACCAGCCGGAATCTTGCCAACCAGGGTACCCGAAGCAATTTTCAGTACCTGTGCATCACCGAGGAATGCCACCGCAAAAGTCATTGCCAGTGGAATCAGGATTTGCATGGTGGTCACACCAAAGTTACCCAGGCCTGCGTTCATGCCCAGTGAATAACCCTGGATTTTCTTGGGATAGAAGAAACTGATATTAGACATCGAGGAGGCAAAATTACCACCACCGAAACCGGATAGCAGCGCCAGAATCTGGAAGTGCCAGAAAGGCGTGTCCGGGTTGGATAAGGCAATACCCACACCGATGGCCGGCAGGATCAATAATGAAGTTGTCAGGAAGATGGTATTCCGACCACCTGCCAGGCGAATAAAGAAGGTACTCGGAATTCTCAAAGTAGCACCGGATAAACCGGCAATCGCTGCAAGGGTAAACAGCTGGGATTTTTCAAATCCACCATAGCCCAGGTTCAACATCTGAACCGTAATGATCCCCCACATCAACCAGACCGCAAAACCGCATAAAAGACTTGGAATTGAAATCCACAAGTTGCGGTTTGCTATCGCTTTACCCGTACTCTCCCATTGGGATTGATCATCCGGGTTCCAGTTTGTTAAATCTCTAGCCATGGTTACACTCCTTCATTTATTCGCAGGCAACCCGACAGACTAGCTGCCGGGTTGTGTACGCATTGTAGTAATAATTACTTTTCACTTAACTTTGCTTGTGCCTGCAATTTATAAGCGGTAAATCTTTCAGTAAACTCTTCAATTAAATCAATTTGTTCCAGTACCGCTCGTGCCGCGATCACTTTATCAGTGTCTTCCTGATCTTCAGCGAACTCAACAAAAGCTTCATCCCGGGCACGCTGCACCCTTCTGGCTGCACGATCTTTGTAGAAGGTGAAATACATCCAGATTAAGGAAACCCCGGTGGCGCCATACAGGAGCATGAAGATCACACTGTTAATCCCGGTCAAATCTATCAGGATGCCAAACATAATTGGCAGGAGGAAACCACCCATGCCGCCGGCCAGGCCAACGATGCCTGAAATTACACCGATGTTATCCGGGTACTCATCAGAGAGGAACTTAAACACAGAGGCCTTACCAAAGCCCCAGGCAATACCGAGGACAAACAGGAATCCGGTAAACACCCAGACCGGCAGGGCGAGGTTCATGTGAACTTCACCTGAAGTCGTCTTGATTAATAATGCCGTTTGCGGATACGACATAAAGAACAGGCAAAACAGTGAAATCCACATAACCCACCAGGTTACTTTGTAGGCACCGTATCGATCTGAAAACCAGCCACCCAGTGCCCGTATAAGACCCGATGGCAGGACAAATATTGCAGCCATCAATGCCGCATGGGTCAGGTCGAAATCATATTCATTGATATAGTATTTGGTCATCCACAGGGACAGGCCTACAAAACCGCCAAAAACCAGGGAGTAATACTGGCAGTACTTCCAGACTTTAGGGTCTTTCAGGGCTCTTAACTGCTCGGAAATTGTAACTGGGGAGGCGTGCTGGTGTTCATCATCAGTGTAGGTAAACATCCAGTATAAAATCACGATCACAATCATTGCCACCGCATAGACTTTCGGCACCATCTGCCAGCCATATGCCACGACTAGTGAAGGGGCGACAAATTTTGTCAGAGCCGCACCGGCATTGCCAGCACCGAAAATACCCATGGCAAAACCCTGGTGTTTTTTATCAAACCAGCGGGATGTATAGGCAATACCCACCGAGAAAGATGCACCAGCAACACCTACAAACAGGCCTAAAATCAGGAACTGCCAGTACTCGGTTGCATTACCTATAAACCATAGCGGGATAATTATTGTTAGCATCAACACGAAATAGACAATCCTGCCACCAAATTTATCGGTTAGCATGCCTACCGGCAGCCTGAACAATGACCCGGTTAGTATCGGTGTTGCCACTAACAGACCAAACTGGGTCTCACTCAGGGAGAGCAATTCCTTAATTGGAATGCCAATAATTGAGAACATCACCCAGACTGCAAAGCAGGCGGTAAATGCTATTGTATTGGCAGCTAAAACCGAGTTAGCCTGTGCATTTTTTGTTTTCAAAAGCCCTATTGCCACTTCTTTGTCACTCCTATCAAATACTTTAGAAAGCTTATTCACTTAAATCTCCGTAGTATGTTACACAGACAGCTTGTTAGTGAACGTGACACGCGTCAAGAAAGAGGCTGTTTTAGGAAAAACCTGGACTAGTTTTTCCAGGCTTTCCGCGCATGGAAGCGCTATAGGGGAAATCTTCAGAATTTTGCTGAAACCATCAGTTTATTGGGCAATAGTTGCGCCAACTAGTATCGGCTTGAGATTAATTATCTGTGAATGGGACCTCAGCCATAATACCAACGAGGTTTTCATCCGGATCCCGAATAAATCCGATCCATAACTCATGATCGTCCATTTTTGCTGCCAGCTGTGGTTCACGGATAAAAGTGACACCGTTATCCCTGATTGATTCGGCAGCTACTGAAATGTCGTTAACCTTATAATAAATGACTGAAGTCCGGTGATCCCTCTCTTCACCCTGGAGGGTAGTCAACATCAGGCGCACACCATCACAATTAAGGAAGGCCAATCCGGGAGGAACCTTGAAAAGCAGTTTAAGACCCAGGGTTTCTACATAGAATTTAAGTGATCTCTCTATATTTGAAACCGCAATGGCCAGCTGCCCTATAGCCTGAATCCCAGCCTTATGCTTCATCTGCCAGTGCCATCTTCCAGAATCGGGTGGTTAATTCACTAATTCTGCTGCTTTCCGCATTCAGCAGTACAACTATACCGATATCGCGGGTGGGTGAAAAAGCCACATCTGCACGAAAACCGGAGACCCAGCCACCGTGATAAATCAGCTGCTCCTTACCAACCTGGTAAACCCTCCAGCCTAACCCGTAGTATGCATTGCTGAGCATACTTTTCCATTCTTTGCGATACATCTGCCGGCGGGTGCGCATCCTTGGTTTATGCAAGTTTCCGACCATCTCGGACGAAAGCACTCGCGGATGGCTGCCCAGTTGCGCCTGTACCCACTTGCCCATATCGAGGATGCTGGCATTCACCCCGGCAGCCGGTGCAGCACGATAATAATTTGGCTGAACTTTGACCGTCCTCCAGCCATTTTTGGCTTTCGCATGGGGTTCTGCATGATTGGGATTGCTAACAAAGGCCTGATAACCAAGTGATGCCGTCTGCATATCGAGTGGCTTGAATATTCGTTGCTCTATCAATGTATTGTAGGGCATTGAGGTCGCTTTTTGCACGATCGGTTCCACCAGGCTAAAAACACTGTTTTGGTAACCATAACAGTCTCCGGGGGCGCAGGTATAAGGCAGGTTCCGCATTTTCAGCCAGATTTCCTGCATGCTTTTACCGTCTTCCAGGAGGTTATCGTAAGCATGGGGTATGATGCCGGTGGACTGCCCCAGCACATGCTGGATCTGCATTTGCGAGGTATCCCCATTGATTTTGAAAGCCGGAACATAACGGGTCACAGGGTCATCCCAGTTTAAGCTACCATCCTCAACCAGCAAGCCCACCACTTCTGCCGCGAAAGTTTTCGACACAGAAGCTATGCGGAAAGTGGTCTGTTGATCAATAGCCTGGTTACCAGCTGCTGTAGTGTGCCCTACAGTCGATATATGCAGTATCTTATCGCGGGAAACGATAGCAAAGGCTGCCCCGGGGAATTTGTTGTCTTTTACCGCCTGGCGAAAGAATGCTTCATATTCAGTGAGTTGCTGAGGAGAAACCCCAGAGCTTAAAACATTGCTGGCAAAAACCAACGAAAAGAACAGGGTTATGAACTTGATCGGGTATCGGTGCATACAGTCTATTTCGTATCCATTTCAGGCGCATTCCACAAGTTACAATGTGCCTGATGATAACGATTTGATGCTGTACAGACAAGAAAGCCCGAGCGTTAATCGAGTATTGCACCTTCACAGGCTGGTCGAACATGTTTACGATAACGACGCATAAAACCTGCTGGCACCTCTTTCTCAAGTGCGGCCCAGCCTTTTTTGCGTACATCTAGTACTGCATCACTGACATCCAGATGGATACGCTTACCCGGGATATCTATCTCTATTAGATCGCCGTCCTCTACAAAGGCAATCATGCCGCCATCACTGGCTTCAGGGCAGATATGGCCAACACAGGGACCGGAAGTTGCGCCAGAAAAGCGACCATCTGTGATCAATGCGGTTTGATACAGGCCCTTTTCTTTCAGGGCCATGGTGATCCCCAGCATTTCCGGCATACCCGGGCTGCCTTTAGGGCCCTGATAGCGCAGCACCAGGACTTCGCCTGATGAAACTTCATCATTGTAGACAGCTTTAAGGGCTTCTTCTTCAGAATTAAAACAACGTGCGCTGCCGGAACAAACAAGCATGGATTCACTGACGCCCGCCTGTTTGATCACACAACTATCCGGGGCAATATTACCGTGCAGGATTGAAATAGCAGCATTATTTCGAAAGGCTTTTTCCCGCGGGGGAATGACATCTGGATTTAAAACCCGGGCAAAGTCCAGCGACAGGCTTAATGGCTGCCCAAGCACGGTCATACAACTGGTATCAAGGTCATCTTGCATCACTTTCAAAACAGCAGGCATACCGCCGGCAGCCCAGAGATCCTGAATACCGTAGGGTCCATTAGGGCTGATTGCCAACAAAGTAGGAATATCCCTGGCATCCTCAAATGCGCTTATGGGGAGTTTCAGGCCTGCAGACTCTGCAATTGCCGGCAGGTGTAATACCGTATTGGTGGAAGCACCAATGGCCATTGCCATATTAACTGCATTCTTAATTGAAGCATCGGTGATAATTTGGCGCACATTGAGGCCTTCATTGAACATTTCGACAATTCGTTCACCGGTTGCACGCGCAGCTTCGAGCTTATCACTGTGCCATCCGGGAATATTTGAACTTCCAGGGAGACACAGGCCCATAGCTTCTGCCAGGCACTGGAACGTATTCGCTGTACCCATGATTTCACAGGCCCCGCAGGTACTACAGGTGGCCGACTTGGCCAGCAGGTTGAGGTCATCATGATAGTCACCGTGATCAATGGAATTGCGATTCCCCTGGCTGTTACGGATTTCCATTTGACCGGGTCCACCGGCCAGGTAAATAGCCGGCAGGTCTAAACGTCCGGCCGCCATCATCATTGCCGGGTTGATTTTGTCACAGCCGGCAATCAACACAATGGCATCATACGGCTGTGAGCGCACATGGGTTTCCACCATATCTGCAATCAGGTCACGCTGGGCTAAAATATAGCGCATACCATCATGGGCCATCGCCAGGCCGTCACAGGGTGCGGGTACATTGAATTCCGCACATTCACCGCCAGCGGCAATAATCCCTTCCTTAACCTTTACTGCCAGTCTATCAAGGTGAGCGTGGCCGGTAGTCAGCTCAGTATGCGAATTGGCGATCGCAATTAACGGTCGCTTTTTCAGACGTTCGGTATTGTAGCCTGCTCCATGCAGTAAGCCCTGACGGAACATATTCATTGCTACACTGGCACTGGAGTGGATGATATCGCTATTTTTCTTTTTCATGAAGATTCTCTAAGCCTGAGTTTTAATGATTTTGCGCTTAATCAGCATTCAATTAGATCCGCGTTAATATCCTCGATGCGATTAACCCCCATCAAGGCCAAAGCAACGGCTATTTCCTGCTGGAATACAGCCAGCAAATCAACCAGGCCCTGTTCACCGCGACTCGCCATCGCATAGATCCAGGGTCGACCAATGAGAACACCATCAGCACCCAGGGCTAGCGCTTTTACTACATCAATGCCATTGCGCACCCCGCCGTCCATATATACTTCCACCCTGTTTCTAACTGCCGTACTAACATCCGCAACACAGGATATTGTTGAGGCCACACCATCAAGCTGTCTACCGCCGTGATTTGAGACAATAACCCCGTCAGCCCCCGCCTCAGCGGCCGCTGAGGCATCTCTGGCGGTCATCACACCCTTAATCAGTAGCTTGCCTTTCCATATGCTGCGTAACCAGGCGATATCTTTCCAGGTTACTGTCGGATCGAACTGTGAGTCGATAAAGTCTTTGTACGCATCCATGTCATCCGGGTCGGGAACGACCTCACGCAAGTTACCGAAATTGTGGGGTTTGCCTTTGAGTCCAACATCAACAACCCAACGGGGGTGGGTTAACAACTGGTATATTTTTTCAACTTTTCCGGCAGTTTTACCCCCAAGCATGCCATTCTGGTAATCGCGATGGCGCATACCTGCAACAGCCAGGTCAACAGTAAATACCAGGGTCTCACAACCGGAATTTTCGGCACGTGCCAGCAATTTTTCAACCAAATTCCGATCCCGAAGCATATACAACTGAAACCAGAAGGGTGACTGGGTTGCAGCCTGGACTTCTTCTAGCGGACAGATGCCCACAGTAGATGTTGTAAAGGGTATGCCCGCCCGCAATGCGGCCCTGGCGCCCTGTACTTCACCGCGCCGGCCCATCATTCCGGCCATACCCACTGGCGCCAGTGCCACTGGCATACTGGCAGCTTGCCCACTTAATATCGCGCTGGTATCTACATTATCCACATCAAACATCACCCGCTGGGTTAGTTTGTAGTTAAGGAAATCAGCTTCATTAGCCTGCATGCTGTCTTCACGGTT
>JADFVZ010000006.1 GCA_015222805.1 Pseudomonadota bacterium | reverse complement strand
GGTTTTGGTCCGGAAGCCGGTAAGCCCCTGGCAACCCATCCCGATATCAAGAAAGTGGCTTTTACCGGAGAAACCACTACCGGCCGCCTGATTATGCAATATGCTTCAGAAAACATTATTCCAGTCACCCTGGAACTGGGTGGCAAATCACCTAATGTATTTTTTGAAAGTGTCATGGCAGAAGATGATGCCTTCCTTGACAAAGCGATCGAAGGGCTGGTCCTGTTCGCATTTAACCAGGGGGAAGTTTGTACCTGCCCATCAAGGGCTTTAATCCAGGAAAGTATCTATGAAGAATTCATGGCTCGCTGCCTGGAACGCATCGAAGCCATCAGTATGGGTGAGACCTTGGATCCCTGCACTAAGATGGGAGCACAGGCCTCCAATGATCAGTATGAAAAAATCCTCAACTACATCGATATCGGCAAGCAGGAAGGTGCCGAAGTTCTCATCGGTGGCGGAGCTTACAATAACGAAACCTATCCGGATGGTTATTACATCCAGCCTACGGTATTCAAGGGCAATAACAAGATGCGTATCTTCCAGGAAGAAATATTCGGCCCCGTGCTGAGTGTGACCACCTTTAAAGATGAAGCCGAAGCCCTGGAAATTTCCAACGACACCCTCTATGGACTCGGTGCAGGCGTGTGGACACGCGACATCCACCAGATGCAGACCATGTCACGCGGAATTGAGGCCGGCCGTGTCTGGTGCAACTGCTACCACGCCTACCCTGCAGGGGCTTCATTCGGTGGTTATAAGAAGTCCGGCATCGGCCGTGAAAACCATAAAATGATGCTGAACCATTATCGCCACACCAAAAATGTGCTGATGTCTTATGACAAAAACGCATTGGGTTTCTTTTAAAACCTGGCTACTGTTCGGGCAGCCCGAATTGGGCTGCCCTTGAAACTATGGAATACCCATGCCAACCCAACGCGTCTCTGTTACTGATAAAGCTAAAGCCGTAATTGATCAGTTGCGTGAAAAACATGGCGCACTGGTATTCCATCAAAGTGGCGGCTGCTGTGATGGTTCAGCACCCATGTGTTTTGAAGACGGTGATTTCCTGATCGGCTCCAGGGATCTATGCCTGGGAGAAATCCATGGCTGTAAATTCTATATGGCAGCCGATCAATTTGAATACTATAAAAGCACCCACATTACAGTGGATGTTTCATCTGGCCGCGGCTCCAGTTTCTCACTGGAGATTCCACTCGGATTAAGATTTATGGCTATTTCCCGACTATTTACAGAAGCTGAATTAGAGGCGCTTGAGCCCATCTCCATCTAAAATGCAATGCACAGCATTATTCCACTTCACACATCAGGCAACGGGCGTAGGTTGCAAACCCCGATTCTGAATTTGCCAGGAAATCTAAATCGGTGAAGAGGTTGCGTACCAGCGGGCGTTGCAGCCAGTTGGCTGTCACAAACAATTCATTGGGCAAATAAGCCAGTGCACTGGTTGTCATGCCGAGGATGAACTCTTCGAATGAGCTCAGTTTCGGTTCTATATATTCAAACTCCAGGCTGCCGTCAGCACCGGCCATTTCAGCGGCTGAAGCGACTGCCTCAAGTAACCCCCCCATCTTGTCAATGAGATCACGATCCAGTGCCTGCTGGCCAGTCCAAACCCGGCCCTGGGCCACTTTATCCACATCTGCAACTGACATCTGCCTGGCATCTGCCACCCGTTGCAGGAACTCTTCATAGCCGCGTTCTGTTGAACGCTGGAATATATCTGCTACCTTTGGATTCAACTCGCGATCCAGACGCAGCCCCCCGGCTAAATCTGTGGTACCAAAACCATCGGTATAAATACCCATACGGGCCAGGGTTTCCGGAAATGTCGGGATCATTCCGTAGATGCCTATAGACCCGGTAATCGTTGCCGGATCAGCCCAGATTTGATCCGCTGATGTGGCTATCCAGTAACCGCCGGATGCGGCCACATCGCCCATTGAGATGATCACCGGCTTGCCCTGGTCACGAACTGCCTGCAGTTCCCGCCGAATAACTTCTGAGGCATAGGCACTGCCACCTGGTGAATTCACCCGGATGACCAATGCATCATATTGTTTATCTGCCGCGACCTTACGAATTTGCTGAACCATGACTTCCGCGGATATTACCCCCGGTGGCCGTTTACCACCAACAATCTGACCTTCAGCAACAATAATCGCTACTTTTTTAGCTGCATCCGGGGTCACCGCAAGATCTGCTAGACGTGTTGCTTCAAGATAGTTTTTAAAATGCACCTGACGAAAACTATCATGGGAGCCTTTTTTGCCGCGCGAAATCATTTCCGCACGAAATTCCGGGCGTGACATCAACCGATCAACCAGTTTCATATCCACTGCTGCCTGCGCCATACTGCCGTTGGCAGCGGCCAGCACCTGCGGGTAATTATTGATGGATGCTTCCAGCGCAGCTGCTTCGATGCCACGGCTACCTGCCACTCCCTGCAGATACTGCTGCCATAAAGAACCCAGCCAATATTGACCCGCCTGCTTCGCAGCATCCGACATATCATTACGAATATAGGGTTCCATCGCTGATTTATAAGTGCCTACGCGAAAGAGGTTTATTTGTACTGAGAGTTTATCCAACGCTTCTTTGTAGAAGTTTCTATAGCTGGCATAACCATCGATCAGCACCGAACCATAGGGACTAAGCCATACTTCATCAGCTAACGATGCCAGGTAGTATTGATGCTGGGATAAATTCTCGGCATAAGCAATCACCGGTTTACCACTGGTTTTGAAGCTTTTGATTGCCTCTTCCAGTTCATGCATAGAGGCCAGTCCAATACCGAACATGCCATCAGGAATTATAACCAGGCTACTGATTCGATCATCATTCTGTGCCTTCAGGATAGCATCACGCACATCCCGTAAACGGGTTTCAGGATCTTCCCTGTCCATCGCCTCATCTAAGAAACGCTGTGCCGGCTGGCCGGAATAGGTTTCGACTACCACTCCCTTCGGATTGATTATCAGGGCAGTACTATTTACAATTTTCAGGCTCTCAGCACCGGAAAATATAGACATCATTACAAGGAAGAATATAAAGAAGAAAATCAGGTTCAGGATAACCTTCCTGAACATATCTACACTACGCCAAAAGCCTCTCCACACACGTCCTAAAAATGAGCCTTCACCTGCTGCCATCATCCTCTCCATCAAGCCATATCTAATAAAGATCCCATTTTAAGTAACTGTGGGGGTTTCGACAATGCGCCATTTGTCATGTTTGCCCGCTACAGTCCGGAAAATATCGTCAATTTCGCCAACACAATCCATTCTACAGAATAGACCTGAGTCTAACTAGTTGTTATATATGATATATATTTGTGGCACGGAAAATGCATAAATGTGTATGAATCAATTAAAACTGGAGACTCAATATGAGTGCATTTTCAAGATTACGTTATATTATTACCGCCAATGTGAATTCACTTCTGGAAAAAGCTGAAGATCCACAGAAATTACTTAAAGCATTGATCCGGGAAATGGAGGATGCACGTATCGAAGCACGCCAGGCACTGACCGATATGCTGGCTGAAGTTAAAGTCCTGGAAGCCTCACAATCCCGCCTGGGCAGTCAAATTAAATCACTCGAAACAGAAGCAGAAAAACAGGTGCTGGCGGAGAACGAAGTCGCCGCACGCCGGGCACTGGCGCAGAAATCTGTACAGCAAAAACAGCTGCAGGAGCAGGAACGTCAACTGGGTGGATTACGTGAACGCATAAGCAGCATAGAAACAGATATCAACACACTGCAGGAACGCTATCAGTCGGCACTGGAACTGCGTAAACGCTGGACTAACAAAAGCCATCCGGTAAAAATCGACAGCAGTACGGCATCACTGACCCGCGGTCAGCAGCGGATGCGAAATACACTAAATCGTTTTGAACAACTGCAGCAACAGGTAGATAATCTCGAAGCCAGGGTGCAGGCAGAAGATGAAGCACACCGCTATTTTGATACCCCCAAAAACACTAACGACAATAGCACCGAGAACCTACAGATTGAAGCCGAGCTGGAAGCATTAAACCAACGTCTGCATCCACAAATAGATGTGGCTGAAGCTAAAAGTGCCTGATGAATTTTAATAATCTGTATCGATTACCCGATGAAGGCTATGTGGCCGGCGTTTGTGCCGGCCTCGCCCACCGATTTGAGTGGAATGCCTGGGTTCTGCGGGCAGCCTGTTTGTTCGTTCTATATTTCTTTGCCAAATTCGCCGCACTGGCGTATATCCTGGCGAGTATTTTTTTGAAAAAAAGATATAAATCAGATTTTTCAGGCAGACAAACGGAATCAGCCCTCGGGAATTTACAGGAAGAATTTAGTGCGCTGCGTGAGCGCCTACGTCAATAATGACTAATCAGCCACTGTTATTAGTCGGCTGGCACTGCGCCAGAAGCGTACACCCAATAGCATAGCAGCAACCGACAGACCGGCAATCATCCCAATCCACATTCCGGCCGGGCCCATATTTTGGGTGAAGGTCAGGTAATAGGCGAGGGTCATGCCAACCGCCCAGTATGCAATCACGGTATATATCATCGGGATTTTGGTATCTTTCAATCCACGCAAGCCCCCGGCAGCACAAACCTGCACGCCATCACTTAGCTGGAAGATAGCTGCCAACCTGATCAGTGAGGCAGCCAACTGACTGACATCCGGATTGGTATTGCCGTACATCGCCACAATTTGTTCGGCAAACAGGAACATAACAGTGGCGCTGATAATCTGAAAACCCAGGCCAAGAACAAAACCGTTGATACCAACATAGCGCGCCGAGGCCGGATCGGCACGTCCAATGGCGTTACCCACCCGGGTAGTTATCGCACCGGCAAGCCCCAGCGGGATCATAAACAGCAACGAGGAAAAGTTTATCGCTATACCATGTGCCGCAGTCGGTACCGCACCCAGGCGGCCGATCATCAGTGCTGCCGCAACAAACAGGCTACCCTCCACCGAAATCATCACCGCAATGGGCAGGCCTACACGGATGAGTTCGCGGATTTCACCCCAGTCGGGTTTATCAAAACCGGAGTAAAGCTGGAAGCGGCGAAAATGCGAATGTTTTGCGGTGTAAATCCACAGTAACAGCAATTGCAGCCAGAGCACAATCGCGGTGGCATAGCCACAACCGACCGCCCCCAACTCCGGCATCCCCAATTTGCCATACATAAAAATATAGTTCAGTGGAATGTTCGCAGCTACGCCGAGAAAACCGATATACATCGTCGGTTGGGTGTGACCTGTCCCTTCAGAAAAATAACGTAACACCAGTTGCAGGCAGATGGCGGGTACGCCCCAGGATATTGCATCCAGGTAACCTAGCGCCACCGGGCGAATCTGCGGGTCGATACCAAGCCACAGCACCACTGGTTCAACATTACGCATAAACAGCAACAGTAATACAGACAAACCCAGTGCAATCCATATCGCCTGGCGAGTCACCACCCCGACCTGCCGGTACTTTCCCGCACCATCAAGCTGGGCAACAGCCGGATTGAGTGCCAGTAAAATACCAATGGCAAACATCACCCCGGTCATCCAGATAGCACCGCCTATCGGCAATGCAGCCAGTGCCAGCGCACCGAGACGACCTGCCATAACAGTATCTACAAAACTCATGCCCACACCCGCAATCTGGCCGATAATGATCGGTAGCGCCAGGTATAAAGTGCGGCGCATTTCTTGCAGTGGATGATGAGTGCTACTATGGGGCATGTTTTTTAGGTCTGCTATTTTTTCAGGCATTGTAACCTGTAATAGACTGATCGAAATTTTGTGATGTAAATAAAACAAATTATCAAACAAAACCTGATCCGGAATTAATAATAAAACAATGGCTAGCGTTCCAGAAAAACTTAAAGAGAAATTGACCATCGCTGAAACCCGACTCAGTGGGTCGGATCAATGCCAGAACTGTGGCACGGAACTGCAGGGCCCTTACTGCCACTATTGCGGCCAGCCGGATAAGAACTTTTTCCGCTTTTTCCCCGCACTGCTGCGAGAGATGATGGGGGACCTGCTGGACCTCGATTCACGCCTGACCCGGACCCTGAAGCCGCTGCTGTTTCAACCGGGGAAACTCGCGAATGACTATATGCACGGTCGGCGCTTTCGCTATACCTCCCCGGTGAGGCTATATCTTTTCTCCAGCATCGTTTTTTTTCTGCTGGCAGGCTTTATTACCAGTTTTGAAATCCAGAGGGAACTGGCTGGTAACACCGATCCTGTGAGCCAGGAAACCACTGTTGAAGCACAGGCAAAACCAGAAATCACTGATCAGCCGGAAATCCAGGAGACCTTAGATAAAGAAAAGCTGGACCCACCCACGGCAGCAGAAGATAACGCCCCCTGGACAATTACCCTGGACTTAGACGAGGATGGTAACGAGGTTGATGCTGTTACTCTACCGTTTGTTCCGCAGAGACTGAACGACTGGATCAACGAAGAACTGGCAAAATCCGAATCCAAAGGTGAATCCATTGAAGCTGATCCGACAATAATTACCGATAAAATCTTTGAAATGCTACCGATGACTGTGTTTATCCTGCTACCGGTGTTCGCATTATTGCTGAAATTTTTCTATATATTCAGCAACCGTTACTATACCGAGCACCTGATTTTTGCCCTTTATAACCATAGCTTTGTATTTGTACTGGCAACTGCAATGTTTGCACTTGAAAGTGGCGGATCCCTGTTAGTTAGCCAGGGGTGGATTACAAAGTCCGGTATGGTTGCCACAGTGCTCGACTGGCAGTCGCTCCTGTTGCTAATCTGGATGCCGCTGTATTTCTGGTTTGCACTAAAACGCTTTTACCAACAGGGTTGGCTATTGACCAGTGTAAAGTTTGTAACCCTCGGGATTTCCTATACCGTCCTGATAGCCTCAGTCACTGCTTTTGTTGCCATACTCAGCTTCCTACTGTTGTAGGGTGGGCACTTATGCCCACGCGACCAGCTAATAAATCCAGTGCCGGGCAACCGCAGTAACCGCATAACTCCAGAGCAAAACAGCAACAACCACAATTGCGACTGGCATCATCGCCATATCCCAGCCTTTTTCCTGGAAAAACCCGCTGAAGAAAAACATATGGGTCATCTGTACCAACACGGCAAGCAGTGATATAAGGAAGAAATTACTCGCCCAGTCTTTCCTTACCAGCATGGCAAGGCTGCCAAGCACGCCAAAAATGACCGCAGCACCGAAAGCAATGGTTACCCATATCGGTGTTGTGTTGTACATTTGCTGGTCAAATTTTGGTAGTTTGGCAAAATCATCTGTCGTCATTTGCATTTGATCTATAAACGCCATTAATCCCATGCCATTCCAGACCAAAGCCGCAACTGCAATTAACCAGAACCAGACCGGTGGTTTAATTTTAAGCACAGATTTCATGCCGTTATCCTCTTTTAGTTGAATCCCCATATACAAGCCTAGCAGATTGAATCAGCTAATGACAAACCGCTTATCCCATCAATCCACCCGTTTCAACTGATCCAGCGGTGCAAAATCGCATTGCGCGAGAAGTGCAGCAGGAATACAGAAATACCAATAATCACTGCTGGCAAGAGCATGGTTTTCGCGCTGAAGATATCCAGGTAGCCACTGATATACAGCGAATAGGCCATCTGCACCAGTACCGCAAGCAGGGAAACCATAAACATAAAGACGGCTGTTTTCCTCCTCACCAGTAAATATATTGCCCCGAGGCTACCAAAAATCACCGCCATCCCGAAGACCATGGTTACCCATTCCGGGGTCAGCATAAACACCTGCCTCTCCAGTGCAGGCAATGCGAAAACTTCTTCACCGGTCATCTGCAATCGGCTGATAAATGAAAACACGCCAATACCATTCCAGGTCAGGGCTGCGATGGCAACAAACCAGAACTTGCCCGGGGGATCGACTCTCTCGGCAATATTCATAATAGATCTCCTGATTAATCCTGGATTACAGGGTAACGCTGCTGCAAACTGGCAAATACTGCGCGCAGCCCCATGGCTTCACCACCAGCCGGACGACCGGGACGATCACTATCATTCCAGGCATAGGTGTCGATATGCACCCACGGGCACTCGGGCTCAACAAACTTTTGCAAAAACAATGCCGCTGTAATCGCACCAGCACCCATTAAGCCGGTGGTTACATTGTTGATATCAGCTATTTTGCTCTTTAGCGATGCTGTATAGGGCTGGTACAGGGGCATTGGCCACAGCGGGTCCTGCAGGCGGTCCCCATTGGCATGTATGCTGGACTGGAAAGCATCGTTATTAGAAAACAGCGGCGGTAAATCAGGCCCTAATGCTACCCGGGCAGCACCCGTCAGGGTAGCAAAATCAATCACCAGGTCTGGGCTCTGTTCGCAGGCATAGGCCAGCGCATCCGCAAGGACCATGCGGCCTTCGGCATCAGTATTGCCAATCTCAACCGTAATGCCTTTACGGGTATGCACAACATCACCCGGCCGATAAGCATCAGCACTGATTGCGTTTTCCACTGCAGGTATCAGCAGCTCAAGCCGAACCGGTAATTTTGCACTCATTACCAACTCAGACAAGGCCAGCGCATGCGCTGCACCACCCATATCTTTTTTCATCTTCAGCATACCGTTGGCGGGTTTTATATCCAGCCCGCCGGTATCAAAACAAACACCCTTACCTACCAGTATCAGCAGTGGATCATCTGAATTACCCCAGGTTAGCCGCAGTAAACGCGGTGCACGACTCGTTGTTGCCGCCCGCCCAACGGCATGGATTGCAGGATAATTGTGATCCAGTAATTCATCACCGATGATGGACTCAAACTCAGCCCCCAGGCGTTGGGCGACCTGTTCAACCTCACCTGCCAGGTGCTCCGGACCCATATCCTGGGTGGGAGTATTCACCAGGTCACGTACCCGGCAGCTTGCACTCAGTAACGCCCGCACTTCACTACTCAAACCTGTCGGTACTTGCAGGCGTGCCGAGTCTGCTTTTGCTTCTTTGTAGCGGGAAAATTCGTAGCTTGCCAGTCCCCAGCCCAGATACACTTCAGCATCGTTTTGACTGGATAGCTGATAATCACCGGCCGGTAAGACATTTGGCAGGTCCTGCAGCAAACATAAGCCGGCCTGGGGGTGCCTGCCGAGCAAGACACAGGCTATCCGGCCATCTGCAGCGGGAATAAGCAGGTGTTTACCTGGAGCTGCGGAATATTGTTGCTGTTCCACCCAGTGCTGTACCGAAGGAGTTTGACCAGTTAACCAGTCATCTAAACCAGTTTCATTAAGGATGTGAATCAATACCGCATCCCGCTCAGTTATTCCTTCTTTCGTGAAGTATGTATTCAGATACTGCTCAGACATTTAATTTTCCCAGACTATTTTTAAGACAGTATATATTACAGAACTGGGGTCGGAGTCAAATGCGTTTAGGCTGTACAAAAAGAGAACTCTCTCAGGTGCATTTGACTCCGACCCCGGACAGGTGGGGCATTAGCGCGTCAAGCACCAGTAAAAAAGATGCTAAGTAACACATAATCCATAGATATATGTTGTGGTTCAGGTATAAAACACTATATATTGTGTTTACACGAATGCAAGAAGGTGGAAATGGTGATGCAGAACTTGCAGCAACAGGTACTGAGAACGGATGTTTCCGGTATGCCGTTGGAGTGGATTAACTATCAGGATGCCGTCCGCCTGATAACCCTTAATCAGGTGAGTTATTCTCTCGGCAGCACAGTATTTCGAATACACGGCGGCATTAGCGCCATTACCGGGCAACGCAGTATCATCCCGGTTAACGCAATTCTTGCAACCCTGGGAAAACACTCACACAACCACCTCTTCAGAAACGGTTATACCCCTCCCCTCTCAAATAATGCACTTTTCCGCCGCGATCAGAACCTCTGCCTTTATTGCGGCAACCACTTCCCCCGGCACCTGCTTTCCCGCGATCATGTTAATCCCCTGAGCCAGAACGGTGCAGACCACTGGAACAATGTAGTGACTGCCTGTAAACGCTGCAACAACCACAAGGCAAACTGGACTCCAGAGGAAGCTGGAATGGAACTGCTGGCAATACCATTCACCCCGACCCATGCCGAGTATGTATACTTGCAGGGCCGACGCATTCTCGCTGATCAGATGGATTTCCTGCTGGCACATTTTCCCCGCAACAGCGTATTACGTAAACGGGTAGAAAGTGGCGAGAATCTATTAAACTGATAATTTATGGGACTGTCGCTCTATTAAAACGGTAGTCTAGATAACTCTATGCAAATCACACCTGACACTGCGCTGCTTGTCGATTCCAGCATCTACATTTTCCGTTCCTGGTTTTCCAATGACCCTGAAGACTTTACTGATCACCAGGGCCAGCCCACTAATGCAGTCTATGGCTTCACCGGCTTTCTCTGCACCCTGCTGGAACAGACCCGGGCCCGGGAGATCGGCCTGGCATTTGATGAATCACTGACAACTTCGTTCAGGAATGAAATTTTCCCTGAATACAAAGCCAACCGGGATCCGGCACCGATTGAACTGAAACGCCAGTTTGCCTGGTGCAAAGAAATCGGCGCTGCCCTCGGACTTGCCTGTTTTGCGGATAATCGCTATGAAGCTGATGACCTGATAGGCTCACTGGCCAGGCACCACCGCGAAGCAGGTAAACACTTATGTGTGGTGACTGCAGACAAAGACCTGACCCAGCTGATTTATGGCGAAGATATATGGTGGGATTTTTCCAGGCGCAACAAGCTGGACCGTAATGGTATTAAAGATAAATTTGGTGTTTACCCTGAACAAATAGCTGATTTCCTGGCAATTACCGGTGACAAGGTAGATAACATCCCCGGTGTGCCGGGGGTGGGTCCGAAAGGCGCTTCCGCCCTGCTGACACATTTTGGTGATTTAGATAGCCTGTTTGCAAGGGTCGATGAAATCGCCTTCCTGCGTATCCGCGGGGCCAAATCCATACATGCCAAACTAAAGGCAAACCGTGACCTGGTCAAATTGTCACGTCGCCTTACTGGTATCCATGAGCATGCTGAGCCGGTGCTTGAGGCACCCCAAATAACGCGGGGTACGGTTAATCAGGATGCCTTGAATGAGATTTTCGACAAGCTGAATTTTGGCCCAATGCTACGTCGGCGCTGCCTGAATTTATAAAGGATTCGGATTAAATATCCTGCTATCCATAGTTCACGGAAAACAATGGCGAAAAACATCAGGCCGTACTCTCAACCAGCACCTGGTTTATCCTGCAACTCCCGAACCGATGATCAGCAGTTGGCCATTAGAGCTGGTTTCAGGCTCATTATTGTTCTGTATCCGCGTCTGCTGCAGGTGACTTTGACTTTTCCATCTGCTCGAGAATTTCTTCCAGGATCGGGTTTTCCTTATTGGGGGCTTCATCAACCCGGGTACGGATGATCTTTACAGGCATTGATGCCTGACCGGCGGCATTCACATGACCCCAGTGACTGTTTGCGAAATAATACAGCCAGTCGCCACGAATCACTCCAAAGTTTGGGTTGTCAAAAACAGGCTGGGCAACAGCCAATGCTGCCATTTCAACAATTTCCACTCCTTTGTCATCTAATTGCAAACGCAAAACACGGCTTGGTTGAAATCCATTCTGGATGACTATTAATGAATCCTCCCAGCGGTACATACCGTCTATGCCACTGGTGTTGAGTGTATCGGGCATAAGCGGTGGACGCATCTGTCCGGATTTAATATTTACTACAAAAAGCCCTTTGCTATAGTCACTCAAATACAGGTAAGTATTGTCCTTATTGAGTACTAACGAACGGATACTCAACAAATCAGGTGAAGCCACAAACAATTTGGCTGATTCATCACCCGGTTTTAAGACATAGATAACGGGTGCCTGGGAATCTGCCACATAGACACTGCCATCATCAGCCAGGGCTATATTAGCGAATGAATGGGGGTTTCCATCCAGGGCCATGGGCAGGCGCTGCAGTAATTTACCGCTCTCCAGGTCAAATTTGAACAAGGCAGAGCGACCAAAATCTTTCTGCTGGTAGCCTATGAAGCCCGGTAATGCCGCACTGCTAACCCAGAATATTTTTCGTTTTGCGTCAACTTTTATATCAAAAACACTCCACATACCATTTTCATTATCCGCCTGGAAGATAGTCGTGGATTTACCATCTCCACCAATTCTCAGGATCCTGCCGTCGGTGATTGTTCCGATCAAAAAAGCCTCATTAACAGGGTCCCAATCTATGGCTTCCGGTAAGACAACATTATCAGCAAGAGTCAGGATATTTTCAACCGTACCAATCGGTTCACCGGCCTGAGCCATCAATTTATTCACAAACTCATAAACTTCAGTACCACGGATATTTTTAGAATCCTCCGTACTATTGAAATCATAAGCAGCACCTTGCTGTTGCATGCTGAGCATTAAATCGTATGCGGCCGTTTTATCATCTACCAACGCATACCCCAGGACCAGCTGATACATATAGCCAGTATCCAGTGGTCGCAACTGACGCAGTTTTTCCATTATCTTGACAAAAGCCCGATGCTTGTCCTGTTCATAAGCTTTAGCTGCCAATCGTTGTAATTGGGGCACTGATTCCGGCAAGGCAATGGTTTTTCCCATGGCCGCCTTTGTTTCAGCCGGGACTTGCGACTTTAATTGGGCAGTAACTGCACTCGTGAATAACAAACAAACCATCAGTAGTGTAATACGATAAAAATTATTCATTAAATGTTCCTGATATAGCCCGACAACATCAACCGTTGCCGTTACAATTCTAATTCGTGGTATTTTATCAAATAGTAAATCATTTTATCTACAAACTTACCGGCAACAATAACAACGCTTATGAATAAACCATACTGTCATTACCGCGGCAAATTCCTCAGCCTGCTCGAGCGCGACACCTGGGAATATGCTGAACGCATAAATTCACAAGGTGTTGTGGTTATTGTCGCCACCACAGATGAACAAGACATCATTCTGGTTGAACAGTTCCGTATGCCGGTCAACACCAGCGTAATTGAATTACCCGCGGGACTAATGGGAGATATTGCAGAATTCCGTGATGAATCAGTATTTGCTGCCGCCAGCCGGGAATTGCACGAAGAAACCGGCTTTGAAGCAGATCACTGGAACCATATTATGGAATGTCCGGCCAGTGCCGGAATGAGTAGTGAAATCCTCAGTATCGTCCGTGCTACCGGCCTGGTTAGAACTGGCGAGGGTGGTGGTGACAGCAGTGAAAACATCCATGTTCACATCATCGCCCTGAATAAAGTTGATCAATGGCTTGAGCGGCAAATCTCAAAGGGAAAGCTACTTGATCCAAAAATTTATTCTGCCCTGCATTGGATCTCACAAGAAGGCCATTAGAGCATTTATCAACGCAATGCGGGCAGGTTGCAACCTTTCTCTCCGGGCTTCACCTTGATTCAGCCATAGTCTCTCCCAGAACCCCACCCAGTATGGATGCACATAGACAATTTACATACCTGCGTGTAATCTAGGCGACTGATATAAAAAAACACTGTCCTGAATATAGCCGGATAATAAACAACAACCTCATATAAGCAAAAAAATAAATCAGGGGAAATCCGTGTGCATACACAACTACCTAACCGATTGGTAAATCTATGTCTTTCAATCGTGGCATTAGTATTACTCTGCACCAGCTCTGCACTTGCAGTACCCATAGATGACTTTATCATCACCATTAAAACAGATAATCCAGGCAGCTCAGGCAACACATCTTTTGAGTTGGATTTTCCAATTGGCGTACCATTTGACATTGACTGGGAGAATGATGGCACATTCGATCAAACCACTTCTGGGGGTCAGATTTCGGCTGCCCACGACTATGGTGCCTCAGGCAACTATACCATTCGGATTCGTGGCCAGTTCAACACCCTGAGTTTTGAGGGCGGTGGCGATATTCGTAAACTGATTAGCCTTGACCAGTGGGGTTCAAATGTCTGGACTTCAACTAAAAAACTCTTTTTCCTGGCCCAAAACCTCGAGATTGCTGCTACCGACATCCCGGATTTTTCATTAGTTACCAATATGTCTGCCATGTTTTACGGGGCAAGTCTGGCAAACCCTGACACCAGCAACTGGAATACTACATCAGTAATAACCATGGCAGAAATGTTCCGGCTGGCTGTTAGTGCCAATCCGGATGTCGATGGCTGGGCTACTTCTTCGGTAAACGATATGTCCTCCATGTTTGAACAGGCTAGCCTGGCCAATCCGAATGTCAGCAACTGGAACACAGCCCTGCTGAGCAACGCCAACAGTATGTTCATGCTCGCTGCAGCAGCTACTCCTGACATCAGCAACTGGAATGTTTCAAGCCTGAGCGATGCCGGTAATATGTTCTTTGGCGTCACCCTGCCCGACACCCTCTATGACAGCATCCTGATTAACTGGTCCGCCCAGAGTTTACAAAACGGCGTCAGCTTCAGTGCCGGAAATTCCAGCTATTGCTCTGTACAAGCTGCTGCGGCCAGGGCTGCAATCATCCTGAACTTCAGCTGGGCCATCAGCGATGCCGGCCAGGTCTGCACTACCGCAGATGCCTTTATTACAAGCTGGAATACCGGGTTGAGTGGAACGTCCGGGTTGAACCAAATCACGGTTCCCATGCTCGGCGGCCCCTACGAAGTAGACTGGGATAACGATGGTATCTACGATCAGAGCGGGATTACCGGTCCGATTACCCATACTTTTGGCCCCGTCGGTCTACATACCATCCGCATTCGGGGAAGTTTCAATACAATACGATTTAATAACGCCGATGATAAACTGAAGATATTGTCGGTAGACCAATGGGGCAATCATGTATGGACCAGTATGGAGCTTGCTTTTTACGGGGCAGCAAATTTGCTGGTTCCAGCGACAGACACCCCCGACCTCTCTGGTGCTACCACCCTGCGACGGATGTTTTCGGGTGCCGGACAGGCAAACCCGGACGTCAGTAACTGGGATACTTCCACTATCACCAATGTGGCCAGTATGTTTCGCGATGCCACTCTGGCAAACCCGGATGTCAGCAACTGGAATACTGCCATGATTTCCGGGGCGGCAAGTATGTTTCGCAATGCCAGCAGTTTTAATCGCGACCTCAGTAACTGGAATATTGGAGTTCTGGGTAATGCTGCCCTTATGTTTAGTGGCAGCGCCTTGTCATCGGGTAATTATGACCGACTGTTAATCAGTTGGTCCGGGCAAACACACCTGAGCAATATCCTCCTGGGGGCAGCTAATGCCAACTATTGCTCTGCGCTGGCAGTTAGTGCAAGAGCTGCATTAATCTCGGATGGTTGGAGTATCAACGATGCCGGCCCGGGTTGTGCCAGCGCCCCCGCCAGCCCACCCGATCTGCTCGCCAGCAGCGATAGCGGGGTTGCCGCTACTGATAATGTCACCAATGATACCACTCCGACTTTCGAGCTGATCTGCAGTTCTGCCGATGATACCCTCAAGCTTTATTCAAACCAGCCGGCACCAGAGACCCTGCTACATTCACATGCCTGCGAAGGTGTGGGCACAGTTAACATTACTACGCCTGGACTGGCCGATGCCACGCACCTGATAACTTACACCAGGGTCCTCGCGGGGATAGAATCAAGCCCATCTTCCAACCTGACTCTGATTGTTGACACCCTGCCACCCGTGGGCCCAGGCTTCCTGATATCACCTGCCAGCCCAACGCGGGATGTACTCACCGACCTGATCGGCAGCTGCGGTATTGATGCTGGCAGTGGCACGGTGCGTGTTACCACCAACCCGGCAAACGGATTTAACAAGCTTGAATATGGTCAGCCCCTTTTCCTTTTCCTCGGTGGTGAAATTACCATCAATAATCCAGACTGGAATGATGGCATCTGGGATGTTTACTTCAACTGCACCGATAAGGCGGGCAACGGCCCTGCACAATTTGGTCCCTTTGGCCCAGCGATTGTCGAAACCAGTTGTGATGGAACAGATGTTGTGATTCGGGCTGGTTTTACTACCGGGATTTATCGTTGCCAGGGCAGTAATTCCATTACCACTGCAGGTGCAGTCACTATCTCCCCTGATGCAGTCGTTCATTTCCAGTCTCCCAAAGCAGAACTGGGCACTGAGTTCAAAATCGAGACTGGTGCAAGTTTTACTTCCACCACCGTTCTCGGGAATACGCCACCCCACATCGCAGGACCAGCACAGTTACAGGGGATCATCGGTAACACCCTGGTTTTTGGTGACACTCACGACTGTACAGACTATGAAGACGGTAGCCTGCCATTTACCCCGTTTGATACCGGTAGTTTGAGCGGCCCGGCGGGAAGTGAGTTCTTCCTACTTGAGTGTACTGATTTAAACGGCGCACTAACCCAAAAAGTGGTCGAAGTTATCAAGAACTGACAGCATCAGCCCGTGAGGCCGTGCTGTTAAATTATGACTGAGCTGGAAGCCAGGGCAACGGCACCCGAAGATACCGTCCCCCGGTTATCCACATTACTTAATCCCTGGCCGGGCATCCGGATGGAAATCTGCGGCATTACGGGTTGCCATTTCTTCGTAGACTGACCAGCGTTGCAAGACCGCTTTTTGAGCAAAATCAAGTAGGCGTTCAGCCTCTTCAGGATGTTGCCTCGCAAGCATCTTGAAACGGCCTTCATGCTGTCGATATTCCGCCAGCGATATGCTGGGACGCAGGCTGTCCAGACTGAATGGAATGCCACCGCTCTTACGAACAATCGGGTTGTAGCGTATCAATGGCCAGTGACCACACTCCACTGCTCGTTTTTGCTGCTGCAAGCCTTCCGCCATATCTATGCCATGGGCAATACAGTGTGAATAGGCAATGATCAATGACGGTCCCGGATATGCTTCAGCTTCACGCAGTGCATGCAGGGTTTGCTGGGGATTAGCGCCCATGGCTATCCGGGCAACATAAACATTGCCATATGCGATGGCCTGTTGGGCGATGTCTTTCTTGGCCATGGTTTTACCACCGGCAGCGAACTTGGCTACCGCCCCCAGCGGCGTGGATTTCGACATCTGCCCACCGGTATTTGAATAGACCTCGGTATCCATCACCAGGATATTCACATCCAGGCCGGAGGCCAGCACATGGTCAACACCGCTGGAACCAATATCATAGGCCCAGCCATCACCACCAACAATCCATATAGAACGTCGCACCAGGTGATCAACAAGCGACAGCAGGCTACTACCTGCCAGGCTATCCAGCACCGCAAGCTTCGCTTTCAATGCTGCCACCCTGCCACGCTGCATGCGAATTTGGGATTCGGTTTTTTGCTCAGCATTGCAGAGGTCTTCAACCAAACCTGATCCAAGCTCATCAGTTAAGCCTTTTAATAACTCCAGGGCCTGATGATTATGATGATCTGCAGACAGGCGGAAACCCAGCCCGAATTCCGCATTATCTTCAAATAAAGAATTTGACCATGCCGGTCCGCGGCCTTCTGCGTTCTGTGCCCAGGGCGTGGTTGGCAGGTTGCCTCCATAAATAGAGGAACAACCGGTGGCGTTGGCAACCATCATACGGTCACCGAACAACTGGCTGACGACTTTCAGGTAAGGTGTTTCACCACAGCCTGAACAGGCACTGGAGAATTCAAACAGTGGTTGCAAGTACTGTACCCCACGCACATTGGAAAAATCTATTTCTGATCGATTGTTCCATTCAAGTTTTTCAAACTGCTCAAGGTTATTGCGCTGCTGCTGTAGCACATCAATTTTTTCAACCCAGCGTAATGCGCGTTCTGGTTCATCCGCACCGGTATCAATCCGTACCGGGCAAACATCGATACATAAACCGCAATCGGTGCAGTCATCCGCATAAACCTGGAGCACATAGCGCATTTCCGGGAAGCCGCGTGCGCTCATGGTGGATGACTGGAAACCTTCAGGTGCACTAATCAGGTCGTCTTCATGGCAGAACTTGGCACGAATCGCCGAATGCGGACAGACAAAGGCGCAATTGCCGCACTGGATACAATTATCATCCAGCCATTCGGGAATGCGCTGGGCAATACTGCGTTTTTCCCAGTGGCTGGTACCGGTTGGGTAAGTACCGTCGACTGGCAAACTGGATACCGGCAGCTCATCACCGCGGCCAGCGATCATTTCAGCCGTAACCTTACGCACAAATTCAGGCGCATGATCAGGGATCAGGTTGATCTCAATCGTGCGTTTTTCACTGACCTTACCGGGAGTAACCTGCACCAGGTGAGACAAGGCTTCATCCACTGCTGCATGGTTCTTGCGGACGATGGCTTCGCCTTTCTTGCTGTAGGTTTTTGTAATCGCCTGTTTGATTTCCGCGATAGCCTGATCCGCTTCCATGACTTTACTAAGGGCAAAGAAACAGGTTTGCATAATGGTGTTAATGCGCTTGCCCATACCGGTTTCTTTGGCCACGGTGTAGGCATTAATGCTGTAAATACTGATATTTCTTTCGAGGATAATTTCCTGTACATGCACCGGTAGCTGGCCCCAAACTTCATCGACCGCATAGGGGCAATTCAACAGCAGCGTAGCGCCGTCTGCTGCGAGCCCGAGTACATCCGATTTTTCCAGGAAGTCAAACTGATGGCAGGCAATAAAATTAGCCGACTGTAGCAAATAAGGCGAGTCGATAGGTTCCGGCCCAAAGCGCAAATGGGATACCGTCTGTGCTCCTGATTTGCGTGAGTCGTAAACAAAGTAAGCCTGGGCATATCGACCTTCCTGCTTGCCGATGATTTTGATGGTATTTTTATTCGCACCAACCGTGCCGTCAGAACCAAGCCCGAAAAACAGCGCACGGGTGATATTTTTCTTCTCAATATTAAAGTTAGTGTCATAAGAGAGGCTGAGATGGGTCACATCATCTTTAATGCCAACCGTAAATACGGGCTTTGGTGTTGCTGCATTCAAGTTGTCAAATATCGCCCGGATCATCGCCGGGGTAAATTCTTTTGAAGACAGGCCGTAACGCCCGCCAATTACCAGCGGCATTGTCCCAACATCACCCGAGACATCACCCCGGGAAAGGCCTCGCACCAATGCATTGACCACATCCTGGTACAACGGCTCACCATTGGAACCCGGTTCTTTTGTACGATCCAGGATTGCAATCCTGGTGACTGACTCAGGCAATGCGCTCAACAGGGCTTCTACCGGGAAAGGCCGAAACAGGCGTATCGCCAAAACTCCGACGCTGCCACCATTGGTATTGATCCAGTCAACAGTCTGGCGAACGGTAGAAACAGCCGAACCCATCACCACAATAACTGATTCTGCGCTGGCATCGCCAAAATATTCAACCAGGCTATACTGACGGCCGCAAACTTTCGCCAGTTCATCCATGCCTTCCTGGACGATATCGGGAATCGCATCGTAAAAAGGATTCACACTTTCACGACCCTGGAAATAGGTATCCGGATTTTGTGCCGTACCGCGCATCACCGGAGCATCAGGGTTCAAAGCACGGGCATGGTGGTCAAGCACCCATTGATCATCTATCAATGCCCGTATCTGGGAATTTTCCAGGGGGGTGATTTTATTGATTTCGTGCGAAGTCCGGAAACCATCAAAGAAATGCAGGAAGGGCACACGGGACTTCAAGCTGGAGCGATGCGCGACCAGTGCCAGGTCATGGGCTTCCTGTACAGAAGCAGAAGCCAGCATCGCAAAACCGGTGGTGCGAGCCGCCATTACATCCTGGTGGTCACCAAAAATAGACAGTCCCTGGGCGGCCAGTGATCGCGCCGCAACATGGAAAACCGACGGGCTGAGTTCACCGGCAATTTTGTACATATTGGGCAGCATCAGCATCAAACCCTGGGACGCAGTAAAAGTGGTCGACAGAGCGCCAGCCTGGAGAGCACCGTGAACGGTACCTGCGGCACCGCCTTCGTGCTGCATTTCCATAATTGTGGGAATATCGCCCCAGAGGTTTTTTTGTCCTGCGTTGGCCCATTCATCTGCCAGTTCGGCCATTGTTGATGATGGGGTAATTGGATAAATCGCACAAATTTCGCTGAGTTGATAAGCAACCCGGGCAGCGGCTTCATTGCCGTCGATGCAAATCATTGCGGGATTCTGGTAGTTGTCAGCATAATTATTCATCCGATACTCCCGCTGTCGACCATCTCCATGGCGTGGCATGGACACTGTAAATAGCAGGCTTCACAGCCGGTGCAGAGATCGTAATTAATTTCATAGCGCAGGCCTTTCCCCAGTTTAATAATGGCGTCTTCAGGGCAGGCACCGAAGCAGCCGTCACATTCAAAGCAGTTACCACAGGAATAGCAGCGTGAGGCTTCAAAATTCGCTTCCTCTTCACTCAGGCCAGCGGTGACTTCCCTAAAATCGCGATTACGTTCAGACGGGGCAACTTCACTTTGCTGGCGCTGTTGGGCATCGGCATGGAACCACAGGTGCAGTGCGGCGAAATCCACGCTGGGTTGAGGATTTTCTTTGGCATAGGTATCACCCCGCAACCAGGCATCAATGTGGTGGGCGGCTTTTTTGCCGTGGCCGGTGGCAATGGTTACGGTCCGTTCAGATGGCACCATATCACCACCGGCAAAAATGCCAGTGGCCCCGGTCATCATGTTTGGCTGGACATCAACGACACCATCACTGCTCAGCTCTACACCGGGAATGGATTCCAGAATACTGGTATCCACATCCTGTCCCAGCGCCAGCACCAGGGAATCAACCTCAAGGGTCTCGAATACACCGGTCGGTTGTGGCCGCCCATTTTCATCAATTTCCATGACCTCGACTTCAAAGTCGGTGCTATCAATCTGGCGAATGGTTCGCAGCCAGTTAATCTTAATCCCTTCCTGCTCTGCTTCCTGCGCTTCAAAGTCATGTGCGGGCATATGCTCACGGTCACGACGGTAAATAATCATCGCCTCTTCGGCACCCATGCGCTTGGCCGTACGTGCGGCATCCATGGCGGTATTACCGCCACCGTATATGGCAACCCGCCGACCCAGTTTTGGCGCTTCGCCGGCTTCTACAGCCGCCAGATAACTGACTGCATCAAGTATTTTTCCGGCATCACGCGCAGGAATATCCACTTTCTTAGCCAAATGAGCGCCTACAGCCATGAAAACAGCATCAAAATTACCACTTTCTTTAGTTTCGGGGACACTCTCTACCTTGGCGCTCAGTTTGATCGTAACCCCAATATCCTCAATTTTTTTAACTTCGGCATCAAGAATACCCCGGGGCAGCCTATAGGCGGGAATACCAAAACGCATCATCCCACCAACCATCGGCCCGGCTTCGTGGATTTCCACCTCATGCCCCAGCAATGCCAGGTGCCATGCAGCTGACAGGCCGGATGGTCCAGCACCTACTACCAGGATTCGTTTACCGCTGGCTTCAGCTTCAAGACTAACTTTCCAGCCATGCTCCACTGCCTGGTCACCGAGAAAACGCTCAACTGCGTGGATACTGACCGCATCATCTACATGCACACGATTACAGCTGGATTCACAGGGGTGATAGCAGACCCGTCCATGCACCGCCGGCAGGGGGTTATCAGAAACCAGCAACTGCCAGGCTTCTTCATAGCGTTTTTCCTGCGCCAGTGACAGCCAGCCCTGGATGTTTTCACCTGCGGGACAGGCAAAATTACACGGCGGAATAGAATCGCTGTAGATCGGTTGCTGCATCCGCACCGGGCCGGTACCGGATTTATGTTTAAGATCAGGGGGACTGGTTATATCGCGATTGCTATTGTGATTATTGGGCATGGTTATAAATACTAGTGAAGTTAAATGTAGTTTACCACCCTGCTAATTCATATGATTTCAGGACAGCATTTTGTGAGTAGTCAGTTTATTACAGATGACTGTTTGCGTGCATGAGGCAGATCAAGTGCCCTGATTACTGGGTGGGTGGGGGGTTGCCTGGATACTCAAGAAGACAACTTCAGCTTGTATTCAGTATCTTCGCTTATAATTGCTCCCGGGGTCAAAATATAACATTTCCCTATACCCACATGAATTCCATGAAATGGTCATTATCCGAGATAATACGGTCTAATTATGTCAACAGTATTAAAACAAAGAAACCATCTCATTCACTCGCTGGTATGTTGTTGTTGCTCCTTGCTCTATTTTTTACTACCGTACAACCGGCCCAGGCTGAAGGTCTGGATGGTTTTATCATTACTGTTAAAACATACCGAGCACCATCACAAACAGGTGAAAAATCCACTCAATTTACGATCCCTACAACAGGCTCTGGCTACAACTACAATGTCGACTGTAATTATGATGGTGTGAATGAGTTCACGGCACAAACAGGCGATGTGACTTGTGATTACAGCGGACTGGGTGGCAAGGGAATCTATACCATTCGAATAATAGACAATACTGGCCTTGGTACCGGATTTCCAAGGATTTATTTCAATGGTGGAGAAGATCACCCCTATAACTCCGAATTTCCTGATAATAACTAGTGCCCATCCATAAACGCTAAGCATTTGAAATAAATAAAGAAAAGGCCATTTAAATGCGTGAAAACTCGGGGATTTCTGTTATACTTTTAATTCAAACCATTGATTTAAAAGAACAAACAAAAACCCCGGGAGTTGACAATGCGAGAAAAACACACCGTCCAGAGAAGTATATTCGAACATTACGCAGAACACGAGATCGGCCTGGAATTAAAGTCGATGTCGGCCTGGCTGGATCAAAATACGGACCTGCTGGATTGGGTCGCTGCTGATATCAACTCATGCACCGTTGAAGACACCGGCAGAAAGGGCCTGTCGGTCGAGTCGGTGCTGCGTTGTGCGATTCTCAAGCAGTACCGGCAGCTGACTTACGATGATCTGGCTTTTTGCCTGATGGATTCAGCAAGCTGCCAGACGTTTACCCGTTTGAGCATGCGCTGGTTTCCCAAAAAATCGGTATTGCAAAAATACATCAGTGTGATCACGGATGTGACATGGGAACGCATCAATCAGCGTTTGTTACACAGCGCCCAAAGCGCCAAAGTGGAAAATGGAAGGATGCTACGCATCGACTCTACCGTGACCGCCACGCCTATCCATGAACCGAGTGACAGCAGTCTGCTGTGGGACAGCGTACGGACGCTGGTGCGCTTGCTGCGCCAGGCCGAAGAACTGGTGAGTGGTATAACGGTGATTGAATACCGCAATCATCAGCGTGTTTCTACCTTCAAACTGGAATGAAGATTCAGATTTTGCCAGCATTAGTAGTTCGGGTTTGCTGAGCGCTGGAAGTGTAAGCAGTGACCAACCCATCAACATCACCGCCAGCTATACCCAGGATGGCGTAACAAAAACAGGCACCTTCAAGGTTGCCATTGTCAATCACATACACACTCACAGGCTGACCAGTTTCGATACGGATGGCAAAGGTGATGTGCTACTACGCAACCTTGAGACGGGCCGCTGGGAGATCAACTTCCTCAATAATCGTTTTGTTAAAACCAATAGCGGCCCCACCTGGTTATTCCCTGGCCCCGATTGGAAGATGATGGGGACGGGTGACTTTAACGGCAGTGGCTACGGAGATATCCTGCTACGTAACCAGATCACCAGCGGTTGGCGGATGTTTTTCATGCAGGGTCGAGAGTATACCAACGAGGCTCCCTCGTTCAGCCTTGATATGAATTGGCAGCTGGCCGGCCTGGGTGATTTTGACGGTGATGGCATGGATGATGTATTACTACGAAACCGGCTAACAGGTATCTGGAAGATCAACTTTATGGATGGTAGCTTAATTAAACCCAACAGTGGTCCTACCTGGCTGTTTCTAAGCCTGGACTGGGAAATGCTGGGCACTAATGACTTGAATTCAGGTGTTGACCGGCGAGTGGGAAATTAACTTTATGGATAATCGCGCTATAAAACCTAACAGTGGTCCAACAGAATTGTTTACCGAGCAGGACTGGGAAATCATGGGTACGGGTGACTTCAATGGCAATGGTCGCGGAGATATCCTGCTGCGCCATTACGAGACCGGTGAGTGGTGGATATATTTAATGCACGGACGTAATTTCACCAGCGGTGAAACTTTTATCCCAGCTGAACAGGATTGGCAGATACCATACTAACAACGCGCACTTTCATCCCGGCCTACGAGCCGGGATCTCATTGGGTGGCTAGATATGGACTACCATCACATAGGAAACATCCTACACCAGCTTCAGCATCTAGCCTGATGATTTCTTCACCCTGATAGCTCATAGTGATGCTCAAAGGGGGATAAATCATGACGCTACCGAGAAAACAACTCATATCACTCAAAGAGACACCTTACTATCACATCGCCCCTGTATGTGGACGCCGTGCTTTTAACGTCCGCGTGAAATTGCTTTTTAGGGCGATCATTCCCCAAACAGCAGCAATTTAACATGCGTCTGAGCAGTCTCCATTATTCTTACTTCTTAGTGCAAGATATACTATTACCGCGATTCTTCGGCGACACGGGCTACCGGTTGCCGTTCCCGGTATTCCCAGTTTTATAAATGACAGGTAAAAGTGGATTATTTTTTGATACAATTTAACATTATTGCATTTTGACACTATAATGGAACCATTGTTGCTTGTTTTGAAGAGATTACCTATGCCTGCTTTGACTGTAAAAAACATCCCAGAAGACCTCTATAATGAACTTAAATATGTTGCAGAACAACATCATAGAAGCATTAATAGCGAAGTCATTATATGCCTTAAACGCAATTTATTTCCTAACCGAATCTCTCCAGAGGATAGACTTTACAATATTCAGGCTCTCCGCTCACAGATTCCGGTTGATGTCATTACAGCAAAAGACATTGATCAAGCTATCAATAAAGGGCGACCATGATTATTGCAGATACAAATATCATTTCTTACCTTCTGTTCCCCACTAAATATTCAGATACAGTAGATGCTCTTTATAGATTGGATTCTAATTGGGCAGCGCCAATGCTTTGGAAAAGTGAGTTTCGAAATGTTTTAGCACTATACCTTAGGAAGAAAATTATAACACTCGAAAAAGCGCTGCAAATACAAGATACCGCCGAATCAATTATGCTTAATAACGAGTTTGATATTTCTTCTTCGCGTGTTCTTGCTTTGGTTAATGAAAGTAGCTGCTCTGCTTATGACTGTGAATTTATTGCTTTAGCTAATCACCTTGATACTCCGCTTATTACTCAGGATAAGAAAGTATTGATGGAGTTCCCAACTTCTGCCATATCTGTTGCAGATTATGTTTTTTCTCAGCAGACCTAACGACCAAGTTCATCTGCTGGTGCATTACGCCTGCAGCTAACTACACCCTACGCAAAATGAATTACCGGGACCCTCAGGTGACTATATTCGTTTGGGGATATACAGGTCGGTGATTGTGCCCTCAAAGGCTTCTGCTGCCATGGCCACTGTTTCTGAAAGCGTTGGGTGCGGGTGGATGGTTAAGCCGATATCAGCCGCTTCAGCACCCATTTCGATGGCCAGTGCGCATTCTGAAATCAACTCACCGGCATTCACACCTACTATCCCGGCTCCAATGACCTGATCGGTTTCTGGATTAAATAGTAATTTGGTAAAGCCTTCACCGCGGGCAATACCCAGGGCACGGCCGGAGGCGGCCCAGGGAAATTTGCCGACTTTGTAGTCTATACCTTTTTCTTTCGCTTCAATTTCAGTTACGCCGACCCAGGCAATTTCGGGATCGGTATAGGCAACCGATGGAATTACCCGGGCAAACACTCGGACAGGCACACCTTCGATTCGGTGTTCTTCTACGCCGGTATTTAATGTGGCCTGGGAGAATCGCATGATGCGCAGCGGTGGGTAATCGATGCGTGGCTTCCAGGCTTTTTCGCCGATGGCCAGCCAGACTTCAAACGGTGTCTGGGTCGGAATGATGTGATATTGCAGGGCAGATAGTAGGCAAACCACACCTTTTGGAACACGCTTATAGGCCTCTACCAGAGTGTGGTGTTCTGTGATCTCGCTGTCTGGGAGGGCATAGAGTCCTCGCGCAATCCGCTGTAGTTTACCGGCAGCGCAAAGGCGGCTAAGGTGAACTCGGGGGATACCATAAGGATTCATATCCCGCGCACGCAGAACGCCCATTTCCTCGGCCAGTTCGAGGATTCTTTCCATTTGTGTGACTTGTGCGATCACAATAACTAGCATGTTACATAACATAGGGAAATACTTACAACCCCCTATGTTATGCAACATGACGTTTGAGCATAAAGCTCAGATTGCTCGCAAGCGTTCAAAGCCTGTTAGTAATATTGATTCGAATATTATTCAGCCATTCGAACAGCCATTCGGGACAGACACAAATGGCATTGCTCGGCTGCTGCATCCGTACTGGACCGGTTCCGGATTTCTGCTTGAGATCGGGGGCTGGTAAAATCGTGTTTAGCGTTTTGATTGTTAGGTCTTCCCGGGTCAGTTCAGGCTCGAGCAGGTCAAGATTCGCCCCCTGCGACAAGGCATCCATAAAGTCGAGGGTGTCTGTCATGCGGTCATCAACAGGCGGAGAAGGTAGTCCTTTATTGACCAGGTTGTCCAGATCAAACACGATCACGTTTTTCACGGGTATCTGATCAATCACCTGGGCAAGCGTTTCCGTTGAGCCGGAAAAGATGACGATAGTATCAGTGTCTGCATCTTGAAGCTGATGCTCCAATTCGCGCGGGGAGTAAAGTGGATTAACATTGACCTGCACCCCACCAGCCCGGATCACTCCAAACATCCCGACTGGGAACACCAGGGTATTCGGTACCATCATTGCAACCCTGTCGCCCTTTTTAACACCCAATTTATTTTGCAGGTATATGCTCTACGATGGGACATGACCAATGCAAGTGCACAACAATGATGCGGGAAATGAAAAACATCAGCGGTCCGGCTAAAGAAGCCCGTGACCTGATTTTATTAACGCCCAATTATTTTCTGCCATTTAACGATATTTCCGGCCAGTTGTTCATACCCCACGCACGCTACGCCGAAAACTTGCCGACCAGGGAACGTCATATCAGCAAATTCTGAATGAAACCAGGAAGCACCTGGCTATCAAATTCCT
>JADFVZ010000035.1 GCA_015222805.1 Pseudomonadota bacterium | reverse complement strand
GTTGATGGCAGTAGCCTTCAAATTGAGGTGGAAGACAATGGACCGGGAATTCCAGCGGAACAAGTCGACTCAATTTTTCATCGTGGAGTTCGCGGTGAGGCTATAGACAGCTTGCCTGTGGATGAACAGCGCCAGGGACACGGCCTTGGGCTGTCAATAGTACGGCACCTGGTAGCCGCTTATCAGGGTGAATTATCGGTAAAACAATCCCCGCTAGGCGGCGCACGTATTACAATCAAACTTCCCATTGTCTGATACGGATTCCCTGAGGATGCCTGAACTGGAAAAATTACTGGATATTATGGTTAGCCTGCGTGACCCGCAGACGGGTTGTCCCTGGGATAAAGAGCAAACCTTCAAGACCATCGCGCCGTACACTATCGAGGAAGCCTACGAGGTGGCTGACGCCATTGAACGGGAAGACTGGGATGACCTGCGTGATGAGTTGGGTGATTTGTTTTTCCAGGTCGTATATCACTCAAGAATGGCGGAAGAGGCCGGATATTTTGATTTTTCTCAGGTTTTGAGAAGTATTTCAGAGAAACTTGTTCGCAGGCATCCGCATGTATTTATTCCGCAAGGCCAGCATGATGAAGTTGATGCAGATGGTCAGAAAAAGCGTTGGGAAGCACTTAAAATTGAAGAGAGGGCAGGGCGGGATTCACACAGTTTAATGGATGATATTCCCGTTGTATTACCAGCGATGGATCGTGCGGTGAAAATTCAGAAACGGGCTGCCCTGGCAGGCTTCGACTGGGTAGACCCCGAGCCGGTGCTGGACAAAATTGTTGAGGAAGTGGAAGAGCTGCGGATAGAGATTCGGCAGCAGGATAAGCCTAAAATGCAGGCGGAAGTTGGTGATTTATTATTCGCAGTAGTGAACCTGGCACGGCATTTAAAGATCGATCCGGCAACGGCTCTACGGGAAACCAATACTAAATTTACCCGGCGTTTCCGGGAAATGGAAGATTTGGCCGGGGAAGAGGGAATGCAGGCATTAAACCTTGAACAACAGGAAGAACTTTGGCAAACGGTAAAGCAAAATGAAACAGATTGAGACCTGGCTGCAGCAGGGACTGGTATATTTTAGCCAGAACCCGATATTACTGATTCTGTTAATAGTTATCAGTACACTGATTTTGTTTGGATTGGGCTGGATACTCGCCAGACGAAAGTCACATGCACTGGCAATTCGTATCAGCAGCCTTGAGTCGGACCTGCGTAATGCGACAGGTATTGCTGAAGCCAGCCAGAAAAAAATTGCTGATAAAGAAACTGTTTTGCAGGAGCTGTCTGCGGATCACGCCGGACTTAAAGCCACGCTCGCAGAGAAAGAAAAGTATTTTAGTGAGCAGAAGCAAACCCTGGAAGATGCTGAGAAACGCCTGACAACAAATTTTGAAAACCTTGCCAATAAAATATTTTCTGATAAACAAAAACAGTTTAGTGAGCAGTCCAGCCAGTCGATGGATGCTTTGCTCAATCCATTTAAATTGCAGCTGGCGGATTTCCGCAAGCGGGTGGATGAAGTACATACTGAGCAGACCCGTGAACAGGCCAGCCTGAAGACTCAGCTGGAAAGCCTGCGGGACCTGAACCTGCAGATCACCGAAGAAGCCGCGCAGTTAACCCAGGCACTGAAGGGTGACAAAAAAATGCAGGGCAACTGGGGAGAAATCCAGGTTGAAATGATCCTCGACCGCTCCGGTCTGATCAAAGATCAGGAGTATGAACGCGAAGCTAACTTCAAAGACGATGAAAATAATAATTTGCGGCCGGACTTTATTGTCAACCTGCCAGATAACAAACGCATTGTTATCGACTCCAAAGTTTCGCTGGTGGATTTTAGCCGCTATATTGCAGCCGATGATGAGGCGGAAAGGGAGAGTGCGCTCAAGGCGCATGTCAAAGCGGTTGAAAACCATATCCGCAGTCTGAGTAACAAAGACTATACCAGCCTCGTGGGGATGAATTCACCGGACTTTGTATTGATGTTTATGCCAATTGAGCCGGCATTCCTGGTGGCTTTTCAGTATAAGCAGGAGCTTTATTACAAAGCCTTTGAGCAGAAGATTATTGTGGTCACACCGTCTACCTTGCTTGCAACCTTAAAAACAGTTGCCAGCCTGTGGTCAATTGAACGACAAAACAAAAATGCCCGCAATCTTGCAGAACAGGGTGGCAAGATCTATGACAAGCTTAGAATTGTGCTTGAGCGGATGACCAAGCTGGGCCAGCAGCTGGATACCGCCCAGAAAACCTTCAGTGATGTTGAGCGCAGCCTTAGTGGACATGGCAGCCTGACTTCAACCATTGGTAAATTCAAGGAGCTGGGTGTGCGGGTGAAGAAGGAAATACCAGCTGAAAGACTGGAAGATGCCGGGGTCCTTGATATTAGTGACGATAATGTGGTGGATATTGTTGAACGCCTGGAAACCGACTCATAGGATGTAGTACAGGGAATATAGTTTCGGCAACTACAGGTAACAGGTCATGACACAACACATATTAGAAATAATTGGCGGCCTGGGAATGTTCCTGCTGGCTATGCTGGTTATGACTGAAGGTTTGCGGGGGCTGGCGGGGGACTCCCTGCATGACTGGTTGACCCTGTTTACCCGCAGCCCGTCGACGGGTGCGCTGACCGGTACGGTGGTGACCGGTTTACTGCAATCTTCCAGTGCTACTATTGTGGCAACCATCGGTTTCGTTGCGGCCGGGTTGCTTACTTTTCCCCAGGCCCTGGGTGTTGTGCTGGGCGCGAATGTTGGTACTACACTGACCGGTTGGCTGGTCGCAATTTTTGGTTTCAAGTTAAAGCTTGGTATGGCGGCCATGCCGCTGGTGCTGGGTGGTATGTTATTAAGGATATTCGGCCGCAATCGCCTGGCTGAGGCCGGTAAGGCAGTTGCAGGCTTTGGCCTGATATTGATTGGTATAGGGCTGATGCAGTCAGGTATGGCGGGGTTTGAGGGTATAGTCACTCCTGCTTCATTTCCACCCGACACACTCACGGGTCGTTTACTGCTGGTAGGAATAGGCATAGTGATCACATTGGTTACGCAGTCCTCCAGCGCGGGTGTGGCGATGGCAATGACCGCACTCAGCGTGGGGGCGATCAATTTCCCGCAGGCAGCGGCGCTGGTCATCGGGATGGATGTCGGTACAACAGCCACGGCAGTTATTGCTTCCATCGGTAGCTCAGAAGCAGCCAGGCGTACCGGGTTTTCTCACACAATTTATAATCTGTTTACCGCGGTCGCTGCGCTATTGATGTTGTCACCTTATCTTTGGTTGCTGGGAATGTTTATGCCCAGTCTGATTGGCGATAGCCCAGTATTCGCCCTGGCCGGCTTCCATACCCTGTTCAATATTGTGGCGCTGATCATTGCGCTACCGCTGGCGGGCTTGTTTGCCCGGTTAATGGAAAAAATTGTGCCGGAACGCGATACCGGCCTCGCCCGGCGGCTCGACAAACGCCTGTTAGCCGAGCCTCGGGCTGCATATGTTGCCCTTGAAGCAACCTTGCAGGAAGAATTCAGTTACATGTTGCACAGTCTGGAAATGCGCTTGAAAGATGGTGTTTTTCCAGCCAACCCTCGGCCCTTTCAAATTCGTCAGGACCTGCAGGACACGCGGGATTTTCTGGATGAAATGAATCGTGGAGAATCTGCTGCCGGTAGAAGCGGCTATCGACAGGACAAAAGAAAGTCTGAGAAGCGACACGACCCGCAGTCCATTACCACGGCGATTCATGCCCTGGATCACCTGCGGCGTATGTGGCAACGCTTGCAACAGGATAAGCGTATTTACACCTTACGCAATCAAGTCAGTTTTGCCGCTGATGCAGGTGAACTGCGCTCATTATGCAATCAGCTGCGCAAGGCTTTACCGCAAGGTATTGATCCAGACTTGTATGCCGATTGCACCAGCTTCACGCGGCGCTTATGGGATGATTCGGAAAATATACGCGACCGCACCATTGCCATGGCGGTAAAACAGGAAATCAGTGTGTCTCAAAGTGGTCAGTGGCTGGCTGCCTATCTGTGGGTTGAACGCATGGCCCACCACGTTTGGCGGATCAGCGCTCACCTCGGTGGTTATGACCTTGAGGAAAGTGCTGAAATCGAGGATCAGGCCCTGGGGGGCTAATCCCGAGATTGCTACTTTAGCTGTGCTTCTTTTAACACAGTGTAAATGCTTCCGGATACATTCGATGTGCTTTGGTAAAGGCTTATTTTATTGATGTTTAAGTTGATGCCAGCCGGCTGGTAAACATTAGTCTTCAGATGTTTTCCCTTAGCAATCTTTCCCAGGGTGATATGCGGCCGAAACGCTTTTAAATCTAATTCAACCTTGTGTCTTTGTAAAAATCTGCGTGTGATTTGAAACAGCCTGTCCAATGCTTCGCTGGGTTCAGCGACAAGCGCAATAGTCCTGCTTGTGGGCTCTGGAAAAAGCGTTAAGGTTGCTAGTCTGTATTTGAAATGTGTTTCCTGTTGATAGATTTCGTTGAATGAACGCAGTAAGTTTTCCACCTCGGTGGTTGGCTTGTTACCTATAAAAGCGAGGGTTAAATGCCGGTTGTTTTCTGCTTCCCAGCGGATATCCTTCCATAGCCTTTTTAAGGGCTCTAAGAAAGCGTTTATATGCTGCTGAGTTTGTCTGTCGACAGGTACGCCGATAAATACGCGCTGCATATCTGTCTGCCCCTTTACACAACTCACCTTATAAGTTCATTGTCCCGGTAGTGCGGATCCATCCAGCAACGTGGAAGATCTTCTCCAGACAAAAAAATCAGGTCTGATTTTTTGAATGCCTCTGGGTCCTGAACTTCTTCGCCGTATTGATATCGGCCCATTACTTCAGCTTTAAACACATCAAATAAATCGTCCAGGGTGAGGACTTCCAGCATGTGGCCTGTGGTTCTTTGATTTAAAAACATAATATTCTCCAAAAAAGTTTTAACTGCTTCTTCAAGAATGCAAGTTGTGGATCAGTGGTATTTTCTGTACTCCTGGTTTTTATAGTGCCTTATCAGTGCCAGTGGATGTCAAAGGATTCGATGAGAGGGTCATCTTTCAATGCCTCCTCAAAATACTGCTCAATCAGGCGGCAGGATTCCTGGGTTGAATTCTCAGTAAACGGCATCAACGCCTCCACCTGTATTTTTCCAGCCAGGTAGTGCAGGGTAAAACGTTCAATCTGGTCGAATTCTTTAATACCGTCAAGGCGGCGACGGATAGCCTGCAACAACTCGCTGCGCATCGGTAGACCAGGGATAGCGCTTTCGTGCTCGTCGTCCTCCGGATCAATATGCACGGTAACATCCGTGACTCCTTCAAACTCTTGCAGCAGCCGACTGCGTACCTTTTCGCTAATGTGATGGCCCTCGGATATGCTGATGCCAGGATCAATAACAACATGCACATCCACCAGTACCTGGCCACCAGCATGCCTTGTACGCAGCAGGTGTAGGCCGCGTACGCCGCTGACATCCAGGATGCGCTCGCGCAGGCTTTCCACCTGACGCTGGTCTAGTGCTGTATCTGCCAGTTCTTTAAGTGCGTTCCAGCCGAGGGTCCAGCCTATGTGCGCAATGATCAGCGCTACGCCAATGGCAGCCAATGCATCCAGATAACTGAAGCCCGCCATGGTACCCACAACACCTATCAGTACGATCACTGATGAGAATGCATCTGTACGGCTGTGCCAGGCATTCGCACGCAACATATCTGAACGCTGACGCCGTGCCACACGCATGGTGTAGTGGTAAATCCACTCTTTGCTGATAATGGACAGGGTTGCCACGAGCAAGCCCCAAACACCAGGATGGGGGAGTAGTTCAGGTTCAAACAGGCGCTTGATAGCAGTAAAGCCAATGCCGCTGGCAACCAGTACCAGAGCCACGGCCAGTCCTACAGTGGCAATTGTCTCGAAGCGCCCATGGCCGTAAGGGTGTTCGGCATCCGGCTCAACATTGCTGTGGCGCGCGGCGTACAATACCATTCCGTCGGTGGCAAGATCCGAGAGCGAATGTATGCCGTCTGCGATAAGCGCCTGAGAATATGTAAAGTAACCGGCAACCAGTTTGGCAATGCCGAGAATGAGATCGAGTACCCCACCCACGATGGTGACCCGTGCCGTCTCGCGATAACGTGCATCCCGAGCCGCGCCTGCGGTTTCACTGACTCGAGCTTCGGCAGGCAATTGAACTGACTGACCTTTCATACGTTCATTGTACTCTCGATGACAGCAGAGGAAAGTGTTGCCGAATTAAGAATTGTGATTGCGCACCTTGAAACTAACTTCTGGATAGGGTTAACTAAGATTATCTTGAAACAATGCTTACAGAAGATTTTGTTGGCCCACCCCAAACATATATGCATATGAAGTCTGCCCGTATTACAGCTTTCACCCAGAACATTAGTGACATTCATATCGCCGATGTGCCGATAATGGAGCCCGCTGCAGGTCAGGTTCGGGTACGAATGCTGCTGAGCCCGGTGAATCCCTCTGATCTTAATTTCGTTCACGGCACATACTCAGAGGCCTTGCAGCGCATTATCTGGAACCAGGGTGCAACCCAGGAAACAACAGGCAGTGTAGAGGAGGATGGAACTATTTTTTATGATCCTGCCCACAAGACTACCTGTCCGCAACCTCCTTATTCGCTCGGAGGTGAAGGGGTTGGTATTGTTGATGCAGTTGGTTCAGGCTTCCTGGCAAAGCGGCTGCAAGGTAAACGTGTTGCCATAGCCGGCGGCCCGCCGAACGGAACCTGGCAGGAATATACCGTGGTTGATGCCAAAAAGGCGGTAGTCATGCCGGATGCGATTCCGGATGAGCAGGCAGCGATGTTTTTTGTCAATCCCCTGGCAGCTTTTGTTATCACCCGCGAAGTTTTGCGGGTCCCCCGTGGTGGCTGGTTAATCGTTACAGCAGCCGGTTCGGCACTGGGGAAAAGTGTGGTTAGGTTGAGCAAGGTTTATGGTTTCAAGACAATTTGTGTGGTGCGTTCAGACAGCAACACTGAAGAACTTCGCCAGTTGGGAGCTGATGCGGTAATTGAAACTAACCATCAGGATCTTGTTGCTGAAGTTTTTAAAATTACTGAAGGCAAGGGTGCTGGTTTTGCCATGGATTGTGTAGGTGGTGACCTCAGCGCTCAACTAGTGTGCTGCCTGGGCCTGAATGGCAGGTTGGTACTGTATGGCACCCTGGATAGCAGCCCAATGAAACTACCGATCCGCGACTTGATGATGCCGGTTGCGCATATCGAAGGCTTCCTGTTACCCAACTGGATGTTGCAGCAATCTCCACTCAAGCTCCTGAGTATTATCCGGCAGGTAAAACGCCTGACTATCCAGGGTATTTTTGCCGCGGAAGTCACACAGCGATATTCCCTTGACCAGGTGGTTGAGGCTGTGACGGCAGCTGTGCAGCCAGGTCGTACCGGTAAGGTGATGTTGCAAATCGGTGAGCAATAAGTGTATTACTCTGTAATGCGGGGATGAGTGGATGGATTTTGAAACTTTAGCTAATCTGACAGCAGTAGCAGCATTTTTGCTGGCAATGGGCTGGTTGTTGGCTGGCAGCGTGATGATCAAACGCTGGGGGCGGGAGCCCAGTGAAATCGCGCTTGTTATTGGGCGTCGAATTGGTGGTGTTTACCTTGGTATTGCCCTGTTGTTCTTCCTGTCTCGATCTACGAATTCCACTGAATTAGTCGATCTGCTGAGTACCACTGGTTTGTTCATCAATGCACTGCTGGCGAGCCTGGGTATTTTTGAATTTATTAAGCATCGGGTCGGGCCCGCAATATTTATCAGTGTGCTTGTGGAAATTTTCCTGTTGCTTGGCTTTGGTCGGCTGGTCCTGCTGTGAGCTTGTAGCCAGTCACTAGCGCATCCCCAGGAAACCTGGGGATTTTTCATTCAGCCCGACCTATATGATAGTTATTCTTCCGAAATTTCAGCGGCACGCAAGAGTTCATTAACAGAAGTTTTGGCGCGGGTTTTATCATCTACCTGTTTAACAATAATGGCGGCATAGAGACTGTGACTACCGTCTTTTGAGGGCAGGGACCCCGGCACAACAACCGAACCTGCAGGCACCCGGCCAAAGCTGATCTCACCAGTCATACGGTTGTATATCCGCGTGCTCTGGCTGATAAATACCCCCATTGACAGTACTGATCCATGTTCAATAATCACGCCTTCTACAACTTCAGAACGGGCACCGATAAAACAGTTATCTTCAATAATAGTAGGGTTGGCCTGCAGGGGTTCCAGTACCCCACCGATACCGACCCCACCGGATAAATGCACATTGGCACCAATCTGGGCACAGGAACCCACGGTTACCCAGGTATCAACCATGGTGTTAGCGCCTACATAGGCACCGATATTGACATAGCTGGGCATTAACACGGCATCGTGGCCGATAAAGGCGCCGCGGCGTACCGTGGCTGTTGGTACAACCCGTGCCCCGGTTGTTTCAATGCCGCCACCACCTTCTTCTGACCAGCGCAGCGGGACTTTATCAAAGTAATGACTGCCACCACCTGTAATTATTCTATTTTCTGAAGTGCGGAAATACAGCAGTACAGCTTTCTTAAGCCATTGATTAACCTGCCAGCCATCAGCTGTGGGTTCTGCAACGCGCAAGCTTCCGTTTTCCAGCCCTTCCAGGCACTCTTCAATGGCTTCTTTAAGACCGGCAGGGGAGTTGCCAGGAGAGATATTGGAGCGTTGCTCCCAGGCTTGTTCAATTTGCAGTTCTAAGTTTTTCATAATATTAATTCTCGTATTACTAATTTAATCCCACTCTGCAAGCAGTTGGGTTACAGCTTGTTTGAGGGTGGCCTGCTGGGTTTGCGTTAATGCCATATTATCGGCATTCCTGAGTAAAAATGCATCTTCCACACGATGTCCAAAAGTAGCAATTCGCGCATCTTCAAGAATCAGGTCCTGTTCGGTAAACAGGGCAGATAAATGTGCAAGTAAGCCGGGTTGATCCAGGCAGGCGAGTTCCAGACGGGTAAGTTCCTGCTCTTTCAGGTTTTCAAAATACAGTTCCGGCTGGTCATCAAAATAGCGGAACTTGCTAGCCTGTTTTTGTTTGCGCTGGGGTATCCATGTACGGGTTTTCAGGGTTTTCATGAGGTAGTCCTGTAAACGACCGGCATCACGATCTGACAGGCATTTGTTCTGGTTGTTACTAATCTGGAATAGGTCAAAACCAAAACCACGAGATGTTGTCAGCACGCGCGCATTCAGTATGTTTAATCTCATCTGATCAAATATCTGGATAACCGAAGCAAATAAACCCTGATAGTCCCGGGTATAGACCATCACTTCTGAATGGTCCTTCTCTGTCTGTGAGCGTACCGCAACGATGGTGTGGTTTTCATCGGCGGCTGCGTGCAGTTCAGTACTGGCCCAGGCCAGCTGGTCGGTGTTTAAGCGCTGCAGGTGCTCATCCGGAATTGAATTCCAGAATTCAGAGACCAGATGCTGGTCATACTCTTGTGCTGAGAGTTGAGACTTAACCTGATCCAGGAATTCTTTCCTGCTGGGTGTATGCCGGTCATGTTTGATCCGATGTACAGTGGCACGGTAGAGTTGCCAGAGCAGGCTATCCTTCCAGCCATTCCAGAGCTTGGGGCTGGTAGCGGCAATATCGGCCATGGTTAATAAATACAGTGCGTCCAGGCGTTCCCGGGTGGGTACTTTCAGATTGAATTCGGTGAGGACAGCCTCATCACTGATGTCGCGGCGTTGTGCAGTCATGCTCATCAGCAGGTGGTTGCGTACCAGCCAGCTCACCAGGCTGCGGGTGTCATCGTCAAGGCCGGCCTTGCGGCAGAAGTCATCGGCATCTTCTGCACCAAGAGTGGAATGATCGCCACCACGACCTTTAGCAATATCATGGAAAAACGCGGCCAGGTAGAGGATTTGAGGCCTGGGAATACGCTGGTAAACGGCCTGTCCATGCGGGAACCGCTGGCGGTAATGGCCATAAGCAAAGCGCCGCAGGTTACGGATTACAAACAGGGTGTGCTGGTCTACGCTATAAACATGAAACAGGTCATACTGCATGCGCCCGGCGATCTTGCCGAAGGCGGGGATAAAAGATTCCAGGACACCGTAGCGGTTCATGCGTTTAAACTGGGTGTATATGCCTTGCTGCTGGCTCAGTAGCTGCATGAAGATTTTATAGTTTTCCGGGTTAGCTCGAAAATCATCGTCAATTAAGTACAGGTGGTTACGGATAGAGCGGATGGTCGTGGCCCGTATGCCTTTAATTTCCGGATGCTGCTGCAGGGCCAGGAAAATTTCGAGCAGTGAGCTCGGGCGTTTAGTGAAAATCTCCGCGTGGCGAATTTCAAGATAACCCTGGCGACTCTGGAATTGTTCATCCAGGATGATCACGGTATCTTTTTCCCGGCCGAGTATCAGTTCTTCACGAAATAGCTGCAGCAGACGTTCGTTCATGCGTTCAACCCGTAAGGCATTACGGTAGTAAATTTGCATGAACTGCTCAACCGCGAGGTTGTTGGGCTGATTTGAGTAACCAAATTTTTCTGCAATCAGGCGCTGATGTTCAAAGATCAGGCGGTCTTCCGCACGGCCCGCCAGCAGGTGCAGGGCGTAACGTACCCGCCAGATAAAGTTACGGCATTCAATCAGGCGTTGAAATTCATCGCCCTGCAGGAAGTTATGCTCAAGCAGTCCATGCAGGGTCAGGGTATTGAAGTGCCTCTGGGTAACCCACTTGATCATTTGTAGGTCACGCAACCCGCCCGGACTTTCCTTGATGTTGGGCTCAAGGTTAAACGCCGTATCAAAATACTTTTCATGCCGCGCTTTCTGCTCTGCCATTTTGGCGGCAAAGAAGGTATCGGCCGGCCAGATTTTTGCCGCTGTAATGCCGTTTTTTAGTTGTTCAAATAAGTTGCTATCACCATCCAGCAGGCGGGCCTCCATCAGGTTGGTGACAAATTGTACGTCTTCGCTGGCATCTTCAATGCACTGGGCTACGGTACGTACACTATGGCCGGGGTAAAAGCCGGCATCCCATAGTGTCCTTACAAAAGCCTCAATACTTTCGGTCTGTTGCGACCGCGGGTTTTCCGGCAGCAGGATTAGCAGGTCGATATCCGAGTGCGGGTGCAGTTCTCCGCGGCCAAAGCCGCCGGCGGCAATCAGGCTGATAGTCGAGTCACTGGCCTGCTGCTTCCAGATCAGCAGCAACAGTTGCTCCATTGCCCAGGCGCGGGTCCTGACCAGCAACTGAATGTCTATATTTTTCCAGAAGCTGTCAGCCAGGCGGGTATCAATAAGCCCGCTCAGTTGCTGCAGTTGGGTGCTTGCGTAGTTGTTTGCGGCATCCAGTTCCTGCAGTTGGTTAACAATATCCCCGGCAAAAACCTGTTCAATCCCGCCGGGTAGTGCCAGCCGGGATGCATGCAGGTTTTGCTGGGATTCTGGAACAGGCATTGGTCGTTGTCTAGAGCGGGTCACCCGGCAATTGAGTCAGCACTTCAAAACCGTCATCGGTTACCGCGATCGTGTGCTCCCATTGTGCTGAAAGTGAGCGGTCGCGGGTTTTAACCGTCCATTCATCATTCATCAGGCGGGTGTGTTGTTTACCGGCATTGATCATCGGCTCGATAGTAAAAACCATGCCGGTCTCAAGAATAATATTATTGTGGGGTGAGTCATAATGCAGCACCTGGGGTGCTTCATGGAAGACCTCACCGATGCCATGCCCACAATATTCTCGGACCACTGAGAAGTGATGTGATTCAGCATATTCCTGGATGGCTTTACCAATATTGCGCAGGTTTTCACCGGGCTTGATCATCTCTATGCCCAGCACCATGGCATCGTGGGCAACTTCCGCCAGCCTCTGGGCACGGATTGGGGGTTTGCCGATAAAAAACATTTTTGAAGAATCACCGTGCCAGCCATCCTTGATCACGGTGATATCAATATTGACAATATCGCCGTTTTTAAGGACTTTATTACCGGGTATGCCGTGACAGACGACATCATTGACCGAAGTGCAGATTGACTTGGGGAACCCCCGGTAATTGAGTGGTGCCGGAATCGCATCCTGGGTTTCAGTAATGTAGCGGTGACAGATGTCGTTCAGTTCATCGGTAGTTACACCGACACGTACATGTTCGGCGATCATCCGCAGGACTTTACCGGTCAGCTGGCCGGCGATACGCATTTTATCAATGTCACCTTTAGACTTTATTACAATTGTCATTCAATTCCTGCTAAGTAAGTATAGGTAAAATCTTATTTTACGTGAATTCAAGCAAAGGTTCCCGAGTATAATTTAGCGATATGTGCCTTTTGGCCCGGGACAAATACTCATCGACTTGGGATAATGTGCGGGTTTAATAATAAAAAGCTTTCGGGTTTGTATATCAGGTAACAAACAATGCGCAAGATTTTAACAATAATTCTCCCCGTGCTGTTAATCATTGTAGCCGGTATTCTCGCTTTTGGTGTATTCCCCAAATTGAAAGATCCACCGGAAAAGGTTGATGCGGTCAAAAAGGCCGTGCTTGTTGATGCCATGGCGGTTGAGCGCAGGTCACTGCGTTTTAATATCGAATCACAGGGTATAGTCCGGCCGCGTACCGAAACCACGCTGGCAGCTGAGGTTTCCGGGAAAGTAACCCGGGTCGCTACTGAGTTTATTGCCGGAGGCTTCCTGGATAAAGGTGAGGTCCTGCTGGAAATTGATCCCAGTGACTATCGGGTAGGGGTTAAGCGCGCAGAAGCTGCAAAAGCATCGCGGGTTGCCCAGTTGTCCTCGGAACAGGCACGTTCTGACCAGGCCCTGAATGACTGGCGTCGCCTACACGGTGGCGAGGGCAGGCCCAATGACCTGGTGTTGCGTATCCCGCAACTTGCGGAAGCAAAAGCCAATGTCCGTGCCGCTGATGCTGACCTGGAAAGGGCGCAGCGGGATCTGCAGCGGACCCGTATCCGCATGCCTTATGCAGGCATGGTGCGTGAAAAACTGGTCGATATTGGCCAGTATGTAACCCCCGGCACCCGGCTTGGAGCTACTTTTGCTGTTGACCTGGCAGAAATTCGCCTGCCGATTACCAATGAAGAACTTAACTATATTGACCTGCCGGATTTTCGTGGGAATTCCACTGAGAGTTTACCGCTAGCCACTTTGAGTAGTGGCAGTGCCGGCCACAGTTGGCAGGCGCGCATCGTTCGTTCTGAGGGTGTGATTGATGAAAAATCCAGACAGGTTTACCTGGTGGCCCAAATCAACGATCCCTATGGATTGTTAGGCCAGAGTCATCAGCAACCACTGAAAATCGGTACTTTTGTCCACGCTGAAATTGAGGGGCGCACGGCAACTAATCTGTTTGTAGTACCCCGTCATTCACTGGGCGACGGTAACCAGGTAATGGTAGTCACAGCGGAGAATACGCTTGAATTCCGTAAGGTGGATTTAGTCAGGGCGACGCCGAAAGAAGCTTATATATATTCAGGCCTGGATGATGGCGACAGGGTAATTACGACGGCCCTGACAGCACCCATTGACGGTATGGATGTGCGGGTACGTGGCGATGAGGAAAAAACAAAAGAGGACCTGCCCGGGGATAGCATTGATCAGTCTGGTTCTGGTGACGAGGATGACCCTGTGGTTGCAGAGCCTGCTGCAGAGCTGGCAACCGGGGATGAAGAGGATCCTCAGGCTATGTTCACCATTGAACAGGATGCAGAGGTTTACGATGACGCCGATACAGGGGCCGATTCGACTGATGACAACGGAGGTTACTGATGCAGGACCGAAACTGGTATCAGGGAATTATTGCCTGGTTTGCACATAATTCAGTTGCTGCTAATTTGCTGATGGCGATCCTGCTGGCTGGTGGTATCTGGTCGGCGATGACGATCAAAAAAGAAATCCAGCCAAGCCTGGATATCAATTATGTAACCATCAATGTGCCTTACCTGGGCGCCGCTCCTGCTGAAGTTGAAGAGGGTGTCTGCGTTAAGATCGAGGAAGCTATCGAGGATGTTGAAGGCATTGAAGAGATTGTATCCTTCGCACGTGAAGGCATGGGCAGTGTCCAGGTGGAAGTTTCCGCAGATTATGACACCCTGGCCGTTCTCGATAAGATCAAGCTGCGGGTAGACAGCATTTCTACCTTCCCGGCAGAAACCGAAAAGCCGGTGATTTCGCAGGCGGAATTTTCACAGGCTGTCATGTGGGTGTCGGTTTCCGGCAAGGTGGGGGAACGCAGTTTAAAAGAATACGCCAAGCAGATACGTGAACGTATAGTTTCCAGCACCATTGCCACAAGGGTGGATGTCCTCGGTGGACGTCCTTATGAAATCAGCATCAGCGTAACTGAGGAAACCCTCAAAGAATACGGTTTAACCCTGGCTGGTGTGGCCCAGTCAATACGCCGTGGTTCACTGGATTTACCCGGCGGTTCCATCCAGACCGAAGCCGGTGATATCCTCGTGCGCACCAAGGGGCAGGCTTATACAGGCCTGGATTTTGAGAATATCGTGGTGCGCACCAATGCGGATGGCTCCCGTCTGATGGTCAGTGATATTGCTGATGTTAATGATGGTTTTATCGAGACCGAATCCTACTCTCTGCACAATGGTAATCCGGCAGTTTCTATCCGTGTACTGGCTGTAGGTAATCAAAGCGAGCTGGAAATTGCCAGCCAGGTACGTGACTATATTGACAGTATTCAGGCTGACCTGCCGGAAGGTGTGAATGTGGATTACTGGGCAGATATTTCTTATTATCTGAAAGGTCGCCTGGATATGATGAATAAGAATCTGTTCTTCGGCGCCTTACTGGTGTTTGGTGTGCTGGCCTTATTCCTGCGTTTGAAGCTCGCCTTCTGGGTCATGGTTGGTTTGCCGATTGCTTTCCTGGGGACCCTCTGGTTTATGCAAATACCCGGAGTGAGCATCAATATGCTCAGCCTGTTTGGATTTATCCTGGTGCTCGGTATAGTGGTGGACGATGCGATTGTTATTGGCGAGAGCGTCTACACCAATATCAGGGAAAAAGGCCATTCTGAGGAGAATGTGGTTGAAGGGGTTATGAATGTCGCGGTTCCCGCAACGTTTGGGGTACTGACTACCATTGCCGCATTCCTGCCTATACTGCTGATATCCGGTATTTCAGGGCAGTTTTTTGCTGCCATCGGCTGGGTTGTCATCCTCAGCCTGGTTTTTTCCCTGGTGGAATCCAAGTTAATCCTGCCGGCGCATCTGGTGCATATGAAAATTACCGAGCCTGATCTGTCAAAACCACTGGTTAGGTTCCAGCGATTTTTCTCGGAAGGCTTGCACAAGTTTGTAGATAACCGCTATATCCCGGTGTTAGAGCGGTCACTTAAGCGCCCGTATTTAACCCTCGCGTCGTTTGTGGCGGTTTTTATTCTCTCGGTTGGGTTGATTACTGGTGGTTTCCTGCGGGTGGTCTTTTTCCCTGATTTTGCCGGTGATTTTATCCAGGTCAGCCTGGAAATGAATGAAGGTACTTCAGCCACAGCCACACACCGGGCGATGGATCAGATTAGTGCCGCCATAGCCGAGGTAGATGTTGAGATCAGCCGGGAACTTGGCCAGCCTGAGGGTTCGGTTGTTGATACCACCTTCCTCTGGGCACCCAGCGACACCCGTGGCAACATCCTCGCCGAACTGGTTAAAGGCGAAGCCATGATTGTCGAAGCACCTGAAGTGACGCGACGCTGGCGTGAAAAAGTCGGTGATATTCCCGGGGTTAAGCAACTCAGTTTTGAAAATGCCGGCGGACCCGGGGGTGGGCCAGCTGTCGCATTTCGTCTCATAGGCAATAATCCTGCTCAATTGCGTGTCGCTGGTGCTGAGCTGGAGAAGAAGATTCGTGAATACGAAGGCGTGAATGATGTGCGCAACTCCTATGAGGGTGGTGCGCGGGAGGTAAAACTGCATATTCGCCCTGAAGCACAGGCATTGGGATTAACATTATCAGACCTGGCTCGCCAGGTTCGCCAGGGTTTTTATGGTGAAGAAGTCCAGCGGATCCAACGCGGCCAGGACGAAGTTCGGGTGATGGTGCGCTATCCAAAGGAAAAACGTAATTCAATCGGCTACCTGGAAGCTATGCGGATCAGGACACCCTCCGGGGATGAAGTGCCCTTCAGTACCGTGGCTGATATTGAGATGTCATCGGCACCAACGGTTATCCGCCGTTTTAACGGCGAACGCTCGATTACCCTCAGTGCGGAAGTGGATAAGGACATCGCAGAGCCCGGTAAAATTGCCGATGATATTCGAGATAATTTCATGCCGGGTCTACTGGCCAGTTATCCGGATGTGCGTTACCGCCTGGACGGCAATACCGCATCCCAAAATGAAATTGTCAGCGACCTGATTAATGGTGGTTTATTTGCCCTGTTCCTGATTTATGCCTTAATGGCGATACCCTTGAAGTCGTATATGCAGCCACTGTTGATCATGTCGGTTATTCCTTTTGGCGTGATCGGGGCACTGGTGGGGCACTGGGTGTTGGGTATTGATGTCAGCATGCTTTCATTCCTGGGGATTATTGCCCTCGGCGGTGTGGTGGTGAATGACAGCCTGATCCTGGTGGATTTTGTTAACCGGGGCAGGAAAGCGGGCATGCACGCTGTGGATGCTGCCAAAGAGGCAGCGCGTAAACGTTTTCGTGCGATTTTGCTGACATCCCTGACAACTTTCCTCGGGCTGGTGCCGATTATTTTATTTGAAACCAGCTTGCAGGCCAAGATTGTTATTCCGATGGCAACATCGCTGGCATTCGGTATATTATTTGCCACTGTCATTACCCTGTTCCTGATCCCGGCGCTATACCTGATCCAAGATGACTGGCTTAAATTTATGCGCCGACTGTTTCGACGGCAGGAAAAGTCAACTCCAGTAATTGAAGAAGGTTAAGTCTGAATGCCTACGGTTCGAGGTATTCTGTCTGAGGCTCGTCAAAAACTGACGAGGTTGCCTGCAAGTCAAACTGCCGCTGTCCTCGAAGCGGACTTGTTGTTGGCGTATGTATTGGATGTAGAACGCTCCTTCTTTTACTCAAACCCGGAATCTGAGCCCAGTTGGGCCCAGCTGGAGCGCTTCAATCAGCTGTTGCAGCGGCGCCTGGGTGGTGAACCGGTAGCCTATCTGCTGGGGCAACAGGAGTTTTGGTCTTTAGCATTGAAAGTAACCGCAGCAACCCTGATTCCCCGGCCGGAAACCGAGCTACTGGTGGAGCTAACCCTGGAAAAACTTTCAGTAACTGATAAATGCCGGGTGGCTGATTTGGGTACCGGCAGTGGTGCAATAGCACTAGCACTGGCAAGTGAAAGACCCCAGTGGCAAATTAGCGCCACTGACATAAGCACTGATGCACTAGCTGTAGCAGAAGAGAATCGACAGGCACATCACCTGGAGAATGTCATCTTGTTGCAGGGTGAATGGCTGGACGCAGTGCAGGGCAAATTCCATGCGATAGTTTCCAACCCACCCTATATTCCCGCTGATGACCGGCACCTTCTCGCCGGTGACGTTCGTTTTGAACCTGAGCTTGCGCTTACCCCGGGTGGTGACGGCCTGGCTTCATTCAGGCAAATCTCAGCCCGGGCAGGCGAGTATTTAGTCGCAGGCGGCTGGCTCCTGTTTGAGCACGGTTATGATCAATCTGACCAGGTCCAGTGCATGCTGCTGGCAGCCGGAATGGAAAATATTGAAACAGTCCAGGACCTGGAAGGAAAAGATCGGGTTACAATTGGACAATTGCCATTCACTGAGTAGTTAAATGTCTAAACTGGAACGTCTCTACCACCTCCGCGATATCCTCAGCCAGGCACGCGCACCGATTCCCCGCCAGCGGCTGATGGAAGAGCTCGGTTGTTCACAGGCTACCCTGTACCGCCTGATCAATGAACTGCGGGATACTTTGCAGGCACCGATTGAAAAAAATGAACACGGCTATTACTACGATCGCACCCTCGCAGGAAATTTTGAACTACCCGGTATCTGGATCAGCCCCGAGGAATTACAGGCACTATTGACCGCGCGGCAGGTATTAGGCGATGTGCAGCCGGGTCTGTTGGAAGAAGAGCTGGATGGGATCCAGACGCGAATATCCAGCCTGCTGCAAACCAAAGGTGTGGAAAAAGAAGGTCAGGCCAGTCGAATCAATATGCAGAGTGCTGCCGGCAGGGCGGTTCCCGAACGTATGTTCCAGGCGGTACTGGGTGCGCTGATGTCACGTAAGCAAATGAAAATTGAGTACCACACCCGTGGAACCGACCAGCAGTCGGAACGGGTCATCTCGCCACAACGCCTGACCAACTACCGTAACAGCTGGTACCTGGATGCCTGGTGTCATCAGCGTGAAGCCCTGCGTAGTTTTTCCCTTGAGCGAATACAGAAACAGGTGGTTCTAGATGAAGAAGCCAAAGAACTATTACTGGCCGAAGTCCAGCACCACTATGACCAATCCTACGGTATCTTTTCCGGCCCGGTTAATAACGTCGCAAAATTATTGTTCACTCCCGGGCGTGCCCGCTGGGTAGCGGATGAACAATGGCATCCTGATCAGCAGGGGGTGTTTAAAACAGATGGTAGTTATTTACTAAAACTCCCATTCAGCCATAGCGGTGAGTTGCTAATGGATATTCTCAAATACGGGGATGAGGTAGAAGTACTCTCGCCAGACACGTTAAGGGAGCAGGTAAAGGATTCATTACAAAAGGCATCAAGCTTGTATAGTTAAACCTGACGGTGCTGTTAGCCGCAGGCGTAACGGATCACCAACTCACCGAATACCAGCCTTTATTCAGTCGTTTTCAGATTTTGTGTATCATTCGGGAGAGGCACGTCTAAAGTCATTTTTAGGCTAAAATCACTTACAACGAGTGAATTTACTCATCATTCCGTCAGTAATTTTTAATTTTCAGCATGGTAAAAACGGGAATGCCTCTACCATGTGCCTGTCCTCAGAGTTATGTCAGAGTTATTCTCAGAGTTAATGTCCTCGGAGTTAAGAGTTTAAATCTACGAGAAAAGTAGTTTGTTTATCGACAGTATCAGCTTCCAAAAAACGGACAATACCCATTAGAAATTGGAATGCTGCTTTGAATCGGTTTATGATCGAGTTTCTGGGCAGAATGCCGGAGATAGTATTAACGAGCAGTTACTCAGAATCATCTATAGGCTAATTCCTGATGATTTGCCTGTTTATTACATGCTCTCAAAATGTGATGTGAATTTTATGAAAGATAATAACTATAAAAGTATATTTATACTTCTTATAACTTTGCTGCTGGGTACTGCATGTATTTCCGAAAGTATGGCAGCCGAAGATTATCCGATAATTTTTGCTACTCAGATACCAATACCCAGTGATTTTACAACCATCACCTCGACTTTCGGAAATCATATTCCAGATTTACAAAAAGTAGGGCGTGGTGGTGACTTATGGATTCGTTATACAGATGGGTCTTTGAAAAATCTAACTTTGGCAGCTGGCTACGGCAACGGAGGGTTTCAGGGTTCCGGGTCTATTGCGGTCAGGGACCCGGCGGTTCACTGGGAAGGTAACAGAGTTATATTTAGCATGGTGCTGGATTCAACTATTGAACAGTACCAGTGGGAAACATACTATTGGCAACTCTATGAAGTAACCGGTTTAGCAAAAAATGAAACACCATTAATAACAAAGGTTAAAAACCAACCACAAAACTATAACAATATCAGCCCTGTTTATACAATCGATGACCGTATTGTATTTAGTTCTGATCGACCTCGAAAAAATATGTCCCACCTTTATCCGCAACTGGATGAATATGAAAGCGCAGAAGTCGTCAGTGGTTTGTGGAATCTGGAAGCAGCTACAGGTGATCTGTTTATGGTAACCCATTCCCCTTCTGGTGACTTTACGCCAATTGTTGACAGTTTCGGACGTATTATTTTTACTCGCTGGGATCATTTACAAAGAGATCAACAAGCTGATGCAGATGTATTAAATGCCACCACATCTACCTTTAACTGGTCTGACGAAGGCGCTTCTGCTATAGCAACTAATGACCGTAGTGAGGTTTTTCCAGAACCGCGTACTGAACGGGCCGACTTACTTGCAGGGACCGACATGAGGGGGCATTTTTTCAATCATTTTTTCCCATGGATGGTAAATGCAGATGGTAGTCAATTAGAAACCCTGAATCATATAGGGCGCCATGATCTGCACGGCTACTTTGATAAAAGTCTGAATAAAGATCTAAACCTACAGGAATTTACTGATGTTACTTCTGGTAGAGAAAACCAAAATCCCATTGATAATTTCTTCCAAATTCAGGAAGATCCGCTGCGCCCTGGTTATTATATTGGCATTGATGCACCAGAATTCGACAGCCATGCATCTGGGCAAATTATTGAGCTACAGATGCCTCCGGGTATGAACCCTGATTTAGCCCATATAACATACCGCACCCCCCGCGCTACACAGATCATAACTGATAGCCCCGGGGCTGATCATAGTGGTCATTACCGTGACCCGTTGCCCCTGTCTAATGGTCAGATTGTTGCTGCTCATACCACTATAACAGGAGGCGTTGAAAATCTGGGTAGCCGTGCTAACCCTAAGGCGAAATATGATTTTAGATTAAAATATTTAAATGAATCAAATGGCTTTCTGGTTCCTGGTAGCCCACTAACCGATGGAATAAGTAAAACCGTTAGTTATTGGGACCCGGATGTAAGGGTTACTTATTCTGGTCTACTTTGGGAGTTGTACCCGGTAGAATTACGCCCACACAATCGCCCCGTGTTAGCAGGACAAGGTTTGGATTACCCTGAAATTTCAGCTTTTGATGACGCTGGAGTAAATTTGGATGAGTTTAAAATATGGCTAAAAAACAACAACCTGGCTTTACTGGTTAGCCGAAATGTCACGACTCGAGATGTGGCTGACAAACAACAGCCTTTCAACTTAAAGGTTGCCGCTAGCACTACCCAAACTACAGGTGCACCTGGAAAGATTTACGATATATCTCACTTGCAGTTCTTCCAGGGAGACCTGATTAGAGGTGTCGGTGGAGTCGTCTCTCCAGGGGCAGGAAGGCGTGTATTAGCCCAGCCACTACACGATGGTGTTGAACAGAACCCATTAAGCATAGGTGGCCCTACAGGTAGCGTTAAACTAGGAACAGACGGCTCGATGGCCATATTGGTTCCTGCACAACGTGCTCTCAGTTGGCAATTAACAGACACTAATGGTGTAGGTGTTGTTCGTGAAAGAAACTGGTTAAGTTTTGCACCCGGAGAAGTACGGGTTTGCGCATCCTGTCATGGAATTAATACCACGGATCAGGCCGGATCAAATACTCCTACGAATACACCGCAAGCTCTGGTTGACTTACTAAAATATTGGTCGGCTGAAAATAACCCCGCCTGTGTAGGATGGATAGTGAGATATTTCTCTCGCTGTAGGTTCGGAAGATGATTAGCTTGTTAATTCTCCTACATGAGGAGACCCTTCCGTTGTGTAGTAATCTTTGATGCGCTCAAAGCCTCAAACCGATAGAATTCTCACTCGGTAATGTATTGTTGGCATCTCAGCCTACGAAGTAATTACTTACGAACATAGGCTGAATATTTAGTCATTATGCCAACCAGTGATGCGAATACTTTCCAGGGTTTTAAAGCCTCTTTTTGATGCTGCTTTTGAGGTTTTCATCGTCTGTATTTTGAATGAGACGTTTGTAAGTGCTTATGGCTTGTTGTTTATTGATGAGTTTCTCTGCGGTATAAAAATCCTTATCACTCCAGGCAATTCGTGCAAGATAGCTGTTAGCTATTGGGGTGCTTTGAGGCGTGTTGCGTTCAGCTTCAAAAAGTATTTTGGCAGTCGTGAACTCGCCTTTGTTCAACAGTGTTTTGCCTTCTTCCATCGAGGCAAAAACGGTACTTGAAAATATAAGGGTAAAGCAGACGAGAGAAGTTTTGATGGTATTCATGAATAACCCTGGTGGCATTATTAAAGATCCATATGCTACAGCAGCATATTTTTTAGCGTGTTAATTATTTGTTGATGGTGATTTTAAGGGCCTTGGATAAAATTGAATTAAACGTTTTTCTGTCAGCTTTTTTCATATGTAACACCATAACGGTATCGCTATCTTTAACGTAGAAGTAATGCAGGACAGGCACCCGGTAAACCATTCCCGTTTTTGCCACGAGCAAAAGTTGAAGATTACTGACAAGCAGATGAGTCAATTGACTCAAAACCCCGGGTGCCTGTCCTGCATTGCATCCAAAGCTGGCTTGATTGCCAATACGGAGCAGTCTATCTGGTTTAGAATAGACTCAGCCGTATTGGTAATCAAACCGGTCGGTTTTCTAACGCAACTAAAGCTGATGGAGATTAAATAATGATACTTCGAACTCTGTTGTTATTGGGCATCATCCTGTTCATCATTCCGTTACAGCATGCTCAGGCTGTCAAGCCGTTGACCGTGCAGGAACTCGCCTTGCATTGTCAGGCTCTTCCGGATCGGGCTAACAGCGTCGATGGGCAATATTGTATTCGTTATATTCAGGGTTTTATTGATGGCGCGATTGCGACTGATGTCCGGGTGCTGTTGAATGTCGAGGCCGATCACAATCACAAGGAGACGTTTACAGAGCGCGCACTTCGCACACGCACTGCACATGATCGTGCTGCGGCATATGCAGAGTTCTGCCTGGGAGAACCGGTACCATTAGGTGAGGTCGTTGAGAAAGTAGTAAGTGACCTGAACCAGCGGAAATATGCCGAGGAAGGAATAGCGGCCGGTATTGCGGTCTATGCTTCTCTCAGAAAGAACTATCCTTGCAAATAGTAATGCAGGACAGGCACCCGGTAGAGCTATTCCCGTTTTTGCCACGAGCTAAAGTTGAAGGTTGCTGACAAGCAGATGAGTCAATTAACTCAAAAGCGGGTGGTTTTCTGTAGTTTTTTGAGAAATTGCTGTTGTTTTTTTCGAATGATTATCCAGAGGGCAGTCATCCCTTGGCTTCCAGAGTGTGAGCAAGAAATGAGGTATTGGGCATATTCTAAGCCCGGCATTGGAGTAGCTCTAAACTCTCGCCAAAAAGCTTCAGCAGCTAGACTGTTGAGGTATTGCTTTGTCTTAGTTTTGGAAAAAAAAGAAATTGGACAAAAGTTCAATTCAATTCTGAAAAACACAAGAAACCATGATCCACAAATGTTAAATCTGCGAAACCCAGTTGGATTTAGTCATTAAATTGCTTTTGAGCTTTTTTCATTAGATGCGTGTCCTCTGTAGAGATGGTAGGTATGAAATCCGTGGCTGAATCACCCCCGGGCACTGACAAATCCGTCACACTGTTCCTGTGTGGCGACGTGATGACCGGCCGAGGCATCGACCAGGTTTTGCCGCATCCGTGCGACCCGCTAATCTTTGAGCACTACATGAAGAGCGCGCTCGGTTACGTGGAGATCGCTGAGCAGGTCAACGGGCCTATACCCAGGCTGGTCGACTTCGGCTATATCTGGGGCGACGCCCTGGAGGAATTGGAAAGCAGGGCCCCGGACCTGCGCATCGTCAATCTGGAGACCAGTGTAACCACCAGCGACGATTTCTGGCCACACAAGGGTATTAATTACAGGATGCACCCGGACAACACACCCACTATCAGCGCGGC
>JADFVZ010000034.1 GCA_015222805.1 Pseudomonadota bacterium | reverse complement strand
CTATACACCGGTATCCTGCTGGTGCTGACCCTGCTTATCCTGTGGGTACGGGATAAGCTGGTGCCGAAGGGTGAAGTGAATGTCAATGTTAATGAAACCCTGGATTTCAAGGTCAGGTCAGGTGGCAAACTGCTTGGAGCCCTGGCGGACAACCAGGTTTTCCCGCCATCTGCCTGCGGTGGTGGCGGAACCTGTGGCCTGTGCCGGGTTGTGGTACATGAAGGCGGTGGCACATTGCTGCCGACAGAAGCTGCCCTGATCTCCAAACGTGAGGCCCAGGCCGGTGAACGACTGGCCTGCCAGGTGGCAATTACACAGGATATTCGCATTCGGGTGCCCGAGGATGTATTCGGGGTGAAACAATGGTTGTGTACCGTTCGATCCAACCGCAACGTTGCCACCTTTATCAAGGAACTAATCCTCGATTTGCCGGATGGTGAGACCATCGACTTCCGCGCCGGTGGTTATGTGCAGATCACTTGTCCGCCACATCGTCTGAAGTACACTTCATTTGATATCCAGGACGAGTATCGCAAGGACTGGGAGCGGTTTGGCCTGTTTGAGCTGCAGTCGTTCGTGCTAGAACCGCAGGTCCGTGCTTACTCCATGGCCAACTACCCGGAAGAAAACGACACTATTCTGCTCAACGTGCGCATCGCCACACCCCCACCCGGCATACCGGGCAAGATTCCAACAGGTGTGATGTCATCTTTTCTGTTTAACCTGAAACCCGGGGACCAGGTGGAGGTATTCGGGCCATACGGTGAGTTTTTCGCAAAAGACACCGATGCGGAAATGATTTTTATCGGCGGTGGTGCCGGGATGGCACCCATGCGATCCCACATCCTCGACCAGATAAACCGACTGCACAGCAAGCGGAAAATGAGCTTCTGGTACGGCGCGCGTAGTCTGCGCGAGACCTTTTACAGCCGGGAATTCGATAAATTGGCGCAGGAAAATGATAATTTCAGCTGGCACCTGGCCCTGTCCGACCCCGATGATACGGATCACTGGACTGGCCTGGAGGGATTTATCCATACTGTCCTGCTGCAACAATATCTGCAAGACCACCCCGCGCCTGAGGATTGTGAATACTACCTTTGCGGTCCGCCGATGATGGTGGCAGCAGTGGAGCACATGCTGGTCGATCTTGGGGTTGAAAAAGAAAATATCCTGTTTGATGACTTTGGGAGCTGAAAGATGGAAGTTTTTCTCGGAACATTAATAATTATTATCGCATGCTGCATTGCAATGAGCCTGGGATTGATCCTGTCGGGAAAACCACTGAAGGGTGGCTGCGGGTCACCGCTGTCTGCATCCACAGGCTGTGTGGCCTGCCCTAACCGGGGCAAAAAGAAAACCTGCAAGCGAAGTTCGGAAATTACTGAGGAAGTCGGGAGACAACAATGTTGAAGTCGGTACAGATCAAGGACCACATGTCCACCAGGCTGGTTACGCTTGATCCGGATATGGATATACTGCGCGCCGTACGCTTGCTGATTACAAACGTTGTTGCTGGCGCACCGGTCGTGGACGGGAACCGCAAACTTGTCGGCATACTGACCGAACGGGACTGCATGCGTGTCGCAATGCAGGCTGAGTACCATGGTATGCCCGGCGGCCCCGTGCGTAGATACATGACCAAAGATCCGCAGTTTGTTTCACCCGATGAAAGCATCCTGCACGTTGCCCAACTGTTCATCGACGGCAAATATCACCGCTATCCCGTGGTCAAGAACGACCGTCTGGTCGGAATGATTTCCCGTCGTGATGTGATGAACGCCATGGGCAAGCAGCACCCGATGTAGAAAGTGTATTCATTATTCCTCTATAATTAACCCAAGTGGATTGGGGATGCCTGGTCGGCGTTATAGCCTCGGTGAGTTTCATCGGAGCTTTTCGCTTTTTGGAGCTGGGTAAATCTTCATTCCACACCATCTATAGTCGTTACCCACATTGTCTCAACTACCCTGCTGGATACTGCCCACCTAACTTCGCAATGACTTTGTTAAAGATTGTTATGCCCTCATCTGGCTCTTTATCCGCTGCATCTTTCTGCAGTGTTGCTTTCACTTCAGCATATTCATTCCAGTCCAATGATGCCGTGTAGCACTGCATCTGGTGCAATACCTTCACCATAACCCTGAATCGCCCCTGTCTGGTTGCCGATCTAAGCCCGTTCAAATAACTTTCCCGATGCACAATAGGGATGATTACCTTATATTGATCCTGAGACACCAATTCCGCATTCATCATGATCCTTGCAAGCCGCCCATTGCCATCATCGAATGGGTGGCATTCACTGATCAGGAAATGCATAAAAATCGCGCGTATCATACCTGCTGGTAATGACTGGTAAACCGCAAACCCCTGAACCAGGGTGCCTTCCAGAAGCTCGGGTAAAACAAAATCAGTGCCCCCAGCCTTGTTGGGCTTTTGTTTAAACATGCCCGGTCTTTTATCCGCCCTTTCTGCCAGCAAAATCCCATGCCTGAACTGTAATATATCGATTAGCTCCACCGCATCTGATGGCACCCTGTTCATCTCACTCATATCCTCTGAAATCTCAATATGAGCTAAAATATCATGGCTGTCCTGATGCCTTGCATAGATTTCCTTCTTTTCAAAAGCGATTTCTTCTGCCTCTTCGAGCGAGAATTCTGTACCTTCTATGTAATTTGAAAAATAGCTTTCAAAGAACGTTAAATTTCGCCAGCCAGCCCGATTATATTTATAAGCATTAACTTGCAAATCCAGTGCTTTGAGGTAATCTGTAAGCTCCTGAAATCGTTGCAATCGAACGGGGTCAAATGGTTCACCTTTTGCCTCAGCAAAACCCGGGCTAGTTTGCAATACGCCTTTTGCAGGCCCTGTCTTCAGGAGAGCCGAAATCAGCGCATCCAGCTTGCTGAATTCTTCCACTAGCCCAAGGGGACCAGCAATACTCCTGGCTTCATCCCTCAAGGCGTTGATTCCCTGCTCCCCACCGCGGCGAATAATTCTTATCAGTTCAGATTCAACCCAAACTTTACCCAGGGTCTTCTTTGAGCCCGCAGGGCCTCTGGAAAATACCAGATTTTCCAGACAATACCGGGCCGGATTACTGCGCTTCATATTCAGGCTGAATTGCTCAACCCCGGAAGTAGTATTCCCAGGCGCAATATCAAACTTCAAATGCCCAACTTTAACTGTCCGAACTTGTTTTAATTGACTGGAAACGAAATACAACCGGCCTTCAGCAGGCTTAAGCTCAACGGCTGTCCTTGCAACAGCAACGGGCTCAGGAAATAGATAGCTGGCAACATCCATCCATTCATTATTTAGTGCTCTGGTGATCTCCTCTGGGTCGTGCGTGGTAATGTAAATACCCGGACGAATACGATGTAACTCGCCACTGATGACCCGCCTTGATGCCTTCTGAGATTCCTCACTGCCTGGGAAATATAATTTGGCCATGTTGCTTTCCTTAATCAGCAGCTTATTGATAATAACTCTAGATTAACAAACAGTATATGGTAATATCTCTAGATTAACAAACAATATTGATGATTAGTCTAGATTATCAGGGAATATATGATGATTTCTCTAGATTAATATAGAATATCGAAAAAATCTGTCGATTAATAGAAATGAGACTTTCGTTAATCTCAGTATCGATGGCTTAGATTGATTTGGCACCACCCCTAAAAGATAGCCTTTGATTTAAAAGAACAGGGGTCAGACCACAATTAAATACCTGGTTTCATTCTAGATACCATTTCTCTGATGACCAACTCAATAATTTCACGTAGCATTCTTAATTCCCCGGCAATATTTTGTATATCGGTACTGGATTGCACTTGTTTATACAATTCGTCTGCAGCAGGAATAATACCCGCCAGTATTTTATTGGTTTCTTTTTCACACAGTTTTTCCGGCAACCCCAGGTTCTGCCCAAACGCCAGAATGTCAGTGTAGCTTAATGCTTCCAGCGTTTTCGCATTGCCCATAGGTTGAGAAAGTTCAGCGCTTAGATGTGTCCCTTTGTGCTCGTAGATGGCTGTACACAGAAGGTCATAAAACGGGGCAAGCTCGAAACCCCTGGGGCCTAGAAAACAACTCAGGTTTTTCAGGTGGGCATCGCCATTACCAACCAATGCATTAAATAATGCCCATTTGAATATTGATAATTTGGCTAAACCTTTGCTGCGGTAAATGTTACTGAAATCATTTAATTGCGTTACATCACTTTGGGTATATTTGTCCGACCGGCTTAAACCGAGTAACTGGCAGCCATCCAGTACAGGCAAGCGGTTTTGTTCAGGATAGCGGCCTGCTCGATCAAATCGTTCGATGATGTAGACCGGTTCCGGTACATAACTGACTGTGGTTTTTGGTACGGGTAAGCCCAACTTAGCAGCCAGGTTCATTACAAACCATTCATTTCTTACGGTCTGCCAGTAAAGATGAGGCTGTGAATGTTCCGGTTTTAAAATATGAGAAGATGGCATTTGGCCAACGGGTTCCAGGAAATCACCCTTATGTTCTATCAGCAACATTTTATGCTGCGCACCCGCAAGTGACATGCGCTTTGCCGAATCAGCATTTAAGGACACATCAGGCAATCGCAAAATTCTGTGACTGAGTTCTTCCCTGGACAAAGGCTCAACACTACCTGCAGGCAGCTGCTTGCCTGGCATTAATAATGTAATTGCTCCCGCAGATTCCGCTCCGCAGGCCTCCAGTAAGCCAAAGGCATCGGCTGCCGCCACTTTCACATCCCGCGCGAGTAGATCTCTTGCACCCTCTTCTGGTAAAAGATTATCAAAAAACCACTGAATATGGCGTCTGGTAGAGCCATCTGTCTGCTTTTGTTCTGCCAGAGCAATATGCCTGGACAAAGGGAAACGCTGAGGGTTACCCAACCAGCCGGGGGTGTAGGTGAACGCCCAGATATCATCCTCTTCTGACAATACGCCTACCTGGTCTGCATTTATGTAGATATTCAGTTTGCGCATTATTTTGAATCATCTGCTAAATTTTTAATTTCATCCTGGATTTCTGCTAGCTCCTTTTGCGAAAGCGAGGGGGGTAAATCCAGATACACATCAATACCCAACATTTCCAGCACTTTGAACACGCGGCCAATCTCTACGGTTTCTTTGCCATTTTCAAAGTTACTGATAAAAGTAATACCGTTACCAGACAACAAACCAAGGGTCGATTGATCCAGTGACTGATTTTTTCTGACTTTTCTGGTGAGGAAACTTAAATCGTGCAGATTATTAATTTTGATGGACACAATATTTACGCCATAATTTATTCGTTCGCATAAAAATAGCATTAAATACCAGTTTTGGCAATGTATTTATGCGTTCGCAGTTGTTTTGTTGTTTATACTGGTAATATTGTTATAATTTATTCGTTCGCATAAATATTTGGGCATTACTGAATTATTTTGCAGTTCTTATACCACGCAATCTCCTTCGTTTAATGGATCACCCACTATTGTTCCTTCCAGATATCTGATCCCGCTTTATCTACAATCCGCCGCACCATTTGCTCAAATTGTTCTTTTTCATCATCGTACGATACCGATTGTGCTTCAAGCGCCATGCTATGCCCTGTAGTCATCATGCGCTGTTTTGCAATGATCCGTGCGCGATCTTCAATAAGCTGCACTAAGGGTTTTTTTGGAACAAAAGCATAAATAAGCTGACAATCCATAGCCTGCGCCGCACGTTCCAGCGTATTAAGGGTGGTTGCACCAGCTTTTTCAGCTTTTTCAATTTCGACTACGCGTGGCTGACTAACACCCATTCGTGCTGCGACCTGGGCTGTTGTCATACCAAGGGCTTCTCGTATGGCCTTGATCCAGCCACGTGGTGGACGTGCGTATACATCGCTGCCGCGCAATAAATCCAGGCGCTTATCGAGTTGTTTGCGTGCTGCCACACGATCATTTGAGCGCATTGAAATAACCTATACATAATTATTAGTAATTATATTAATAACATATATGTTATATATTATCAATTTTATAATAATGTATAAGTTATTATTTAAACTATTGAATTACGATAATTGCTAAGGTTAGGGGTCGGAGTCAAATACGGCATACAGCCAATTTACTTCACGTAGCTTTGGCGCACTTGACTCCGAGCCCTGTGTAAATTATTTGCCTGCGCGAAGCCGTAGTGATTTCCAGTTACGTTCGATGCCGCGGGTTATTTCTGGAATATCAACACCGCGCTTGAAGCGGCCCTGGGATTCAAAATAAGTCCGTAACGATTCTTCGCACATTTCAGGTTCGATGTTGATGGTGAGGGTTTCGCCGACTTCATCGTTTTCAATTTCGATGATGGGGAAGAGGCCGGATTTAACCGATTTGCGTACTAGTTCTATGCCTTCTGAGGGTTCTGATTTCCAGCCGGTGGGGCATGGAGATAAAACGTGCAGGAAACGGAAGCCTTTCATCGCCAGGGCTTTTTTTAGCTTAGCCAAACTGTCGTTGGGATGGGCAATAGATAGGGATGCGGTATAGGGAATGCGGTGTGCCGACATTATGGCAACGATGTCTTTTTTGTTGACGTCTTTGCCAAACTGGGTGGTTGTGGTTACCGCACCTAGCGGGGTAGCGCTGGAGCGTTGGCCGCCGGTGTTGCCGTAGATCTCGTTGTCGTAACAGATATACAGCAGGTCTTCGTTGCGTTCAGCAGCAGCCGACAGGGTTGCCATTCCGATATCGTAGGTGCCACCATCACCGGCGAAACAGATGACCCGGGTGTTGTCGTTGTTCAGCTCGGCTGTGTGTGCCAGGCCAGTGCCTACGGCAGCGGCCGAGGCAAAAGTTGATGCGACAACAGGTAGTCCATAGGCTGAGTTTGGGAATTTACCGGGGGTAACGATGCCGCAACAGGCAGGTATCACCATCTGCAGCCGGGTTTCGGAACCTGCCGCCAGGCTTAGCCAGTTTAAAATAACCGACATGCCACAGCCGCCGCAGTTGGTGTTTCCGGGCCGTAAGATTGGCTCGTTGCGATCACCTTCACGTTGCATGTTGCCATCCAGCATGGGTTCATTATTGATGCCACAGGTCGAGCAACTGCTGTACTCAGGCAGTGGGTTCACATTGGTTTTAATTGTATCGGAATTCATGCCCCCACCTCCACAATTTGGGGTGGTCCTGCCTGTTCGCGACTGAGAAGGTCTGCGAAGACTTTCTCCAGCATTTCCGGACGAATATCGCCGCCGCCGAGACCAATCATATAATTCTGTACCAGCGCATCTTTGGGTGCTGTTACCCGGCCTTCACTCCACATGATGCCGCCCATGCCCGGGCTGACATTACGGTCGATAAAAGCAATCCTCTCGGCTGATGCGAGCATTTTTTCCAGTAACAGATGAGGGAACGGACGAAACAGGCGCAAACGCACTGAACCGGCTTTAATACCCTGGTCACGCAGGCTGTCTACAGCCGCACGTGCGGTACTGGCAACGGTTCCCATGGATACCAGCAGAACTTCTGCATCTTCGGTTTTATAACCAACCACAGGGTCGGGGATCTCGCGGCCGAAGACTTTCTTGAATTCGACCTGGCAATCTTTATAAACATCGAAGACCCGCATCATCGCATCGTGGTGCTGATGCCTGTGCGCTTCAGTTTCATGCGGAAAATCCAGCCCGCCTACGGTTACTGCACGATCGGCAACGCGGTGGGGGAGGTTAAGGTCCGGCAGGTATTCATCCACCTGCTCCTGGCTGGGTATGTCGGTCATCATCATGGTGTGTGAGAGCACGAATGCATCCTGGCAGACCATTGCCGGCAGTAATATGTTGGCAGTTTCCGCCAGGCGGTAGGCGAACAGGATGCTGTCGAGTACTTCCTGGTTGTCTTCACAGTACATCTGGATCCAGCCGGAGTCGCGCAGCATCAGGGTGTCGCCGTGATCCACCCAGATATTCCACGGGGGACCCATAGTACGGTTGACCGCCATCATCACCATTGGCAGTCGGTAAAAGCCTGCGGCAAATACGTTTTCTGCCATATAGGAGAGACCGTTGGAGCTGGATGCAGTAAAGGTGCGTGCACCCGACAGGGCCATGCCAATGCATACACCCATGGCGCTGTGCTCGCTTTCCACCCGCACCACGCTGCCCTTTTCGATGTCCTGTTTACTCAGGTATTCGATACATTCGGTTTGCGGGGTGATGGGATAGATGCCACCGCCGAAGCCGCGAGCATTACGGTTTGCCCGACCTGCAAGGGTAGCCGCCATGGCAGCGGCATGATTAGCGCTGATAAACTGAAGATTAGCCTTGGGATTCAAATTACTCATGAGCTCATCTCCATCGCACTGCGCGGGCATTCTTCAACACAGATCCCGCAACCTTTGCAGTAGCTGTAATCGACTTCATAAGGGGTGCCTTCATCGGTCAGGCGGCGAATAATGCCCTCGGGACAATACACCAGGCAGGTATCGCATTCGGTGCAATGACCGCAGGAGAAACAACGGTGCAGTTCCTGTTTCGAACGCAGGCCATTATTGACCTGGTTAAAATTCTTAACCGCCTGCATTGGATCGATGGTTTGTTCGGTATCGGCTTGTGCGCGGGCGAAATGATCGAGGCGAATATCGGTTACCGGTATGGCAGTTGTCCGATCGGGCCGCTGGAAAATATGTGTCTCATCCAGGGGAACATCATTGACATCTACAGCTGATAGTGCGGCCAGCGCCAGTCCTGCAGCCCGGCGGCCACTGCCGATGGCATGGGTAACTGTGCCTTCGCCAGTGGCGATATCGCCTGCACCAAAGACTAAAATCTCACCGCGATTGCCTGCAGTGACCCGGCGTTCGGATCCCCAGGGCAACTCCCAGCCTTCGGGCAGCAAACCGTAATCCTCGGTTTGGCCCAGTGCTAACAGCACCGCATCACAGTCCATCACTGCAGTACGGGTGCTAGTAATAGGGCGACGACGACCACTGTCATCGGGTTCCCCGAGATCAACCTCGGCGAGTACCACACCGCTGAGATTATCAGTACCGCTAAAGCCCACAGGCTGACGTAGCATCGCAAACACGATGCCCTCGCGGCCAGCCTCTTCAATTTCTTCTTTAATCGCAGGCATTTCATCAAAGCTGCGACGGTAAGCAACCGTGACCTTGTTGGCACCAGCACGCAAGGCGCTGCGGGCACAATCCATGGCTGTATTGCCACCACCCAGGACCACTACATGGCCCTGAATTGCAGCAGATTCAACGGGGGACTTACCATCTTCCGGCAAATTTACCCGATGCAGGTACTGAATACCCTGTTCTATTCCGGCAAGTTGAGCGCCATCAACCTCAAGCCCGCGCAGTTTCTGCAGGCCGCTGGCGATGATAACGGCATCGTATTCAGCCTCGATTTCTGCCATCCGGTTTGCTGTGAGGAATTCATCGCAGTGGGCTTCAACGCCCAATGCGAGGATGTTTTCAATTTCCTGGTCAAGGGCTGGCCGTGCCAGCCGGTAAACAGGAATACCAGTGCGCAATACACCGCCAAGTTCTTTCTCGCCTTCATAAATGCTGGCTGCATGGCCGGCTTTGGCAATTTCATAAGCTGCAGCCAGGCCGGCTGGGCCGCCACCGATTATGGCAATACGTTTGGCGTTACTGACACGTGCGACTTTCTTTACCGCAACCGGAATGGTATCTGCGATCCAGCGTTCAAGGCCGCGAATATTGACTGCGCCGTCATACTCGGCGCGGTTGCAGGCCTCCATGCAAGGGGCTGGGCACACCCGGCCGCATACTGCTGCCAGGGGAGTTGATTGGCCGAGTATTTCAGCAGCAGCCTGTTCACTGGTTTCCAGCGCTCCAATAAAACCAACGACATCGTTACCGGCCGGACACCAGGCGTTGCAGGGTGCGAGATTTTCTACATAACTGGGCTTCTGTGATGACCAGGAGCCGGTAGCCAGCCCTGTGCCGGAGCTGGAAACATGATCGATTATCTGCTCCACCTCAGGCAAAGTTACCTGGGTAGCCATATGTTTTTCGACGTGAGCCCCATCGACAGGCCCGCGATACTCAACACTCTCATAGGCTTCGAGTGCAGCAGGAAAGTTACTTATGAGGCCAAGATCGGTGTAGGTCTGTTTGAGGGCTTCCAGGGGCACGTCATGAATACGTGCATAGGCACCGGCAATAGTTGTGTTAACGATTACTACCGAGCGGGTACCAATTCCGTGCTTGCGGGCAATAGCCGTGGCATCAATAACACCTGTGGTAAAAGGTGCAGTAGAGGTGCTGTATTTCTGATCAAAAACTTCAATACTGAGGGGGGAATTCACCAGCAAGGCACCACCATCAACCAGGCCGTCCAGGGTATCGGCACCTAGCAGGCTATCGTCCAGTACCAGCACTTCATCCGGCTCATAGACTTTGTTACGGTTGGTGATCGGTTCATTGCCTACACGAGTATAAGCCCTGACCGGAGCACCCGAGCGCTCGCTGGCATAATCACCAAAGGTTTGTACGCTGTGGCCCAGGTGTGCGTATACCGCAGCCAGAATTTTCGCACAGGTAACACCGCCCTGACCGCCCCGGCCGTGCAATCTAACTTCAAAAGACTTCTTCATATCAGTATCAATACAGAGTTTAAGAATAGAAACTGTGGTGCGGAAGTATGACTAATTCCGCTAGCAGCAATATCCTACTGTAGATACTAGTTATTACCGATGATGTATATCAACTGAGTGCCAATAATTTAGCTTTACCCGGGGTTAGAGGTTAATCTGCTGCTGCCTTTTTGATCGCTTTATCTGCCATCGAGCGACCTAATCCCGGAAGCAAACGTATAGCCACGGCCATTACTTTGGCCCTGAAGCCGGTCACAGTATGGTAGCGCCCGCTCTCAATGGCCTTAACTGTGTCCTTAACAATGACCTCAATCGGTTCTTTGGGAATCATCAGGGTATGGGCACGATTTTCCGGGGTTCGGTCCTTGTTTAACTCATCCACCATGGGAGAATCAAACTCCGGCGGGCATATTATTTGCACAGACACGCCCTGCGGTTTCATTTCATAGCGTAAAGAATCGGTAAACCCTGCCAGGGCATGCTTGGATGCCGTATAGGTGGTATACCCGAAGACACCCGTATGGGCTGCCATGGAAGCAATATTGACGATGCTGCCCTGACTGGTTTTCAGGTATGGCAGTGCTGCCTGGATGATATTAATAGTTCCGAAGAGGTTTATATCCATTACCTCACGGAAGGTTTCTATTGGTGTATTTTCAAACCGCCCTTCGCGCAAAATTCCTGCAGAGTTGATGAGGGTATCAATGCCACCCAATGCTGCCGCCAATTGGGAAACAGCCGCTTCGGCATCCTCCTGCACACTTACATCAGTGCTGCAGTAGAAAATATTACTATCTGGTGAAAGCACCTTCAGCTGCTCAACAACCGCTTGTAATTTCTCCAGGTTACGGGCTATCAGGCCGATATTGTTAGCTTCGCTGGCATAGTGTTTTGCCAGCTCCAGCCCAAGGCCGGATGAGCCCCCGGTGATAATGAAATTTTTCCCCTGCATAGCAATTTCCTCGTATTACTGCACAAACGCCAGACCTGTTGCAGCTCATTATTTAATTACGAAGTATATTGTATTTATATTTGTACAGATGTAACAACCCTGACTCTCAAGGCTGCTTACAAGGCGGGGTTAGCCTCAGGATTCATTAGTCTTGCCCAGCCAGGGCGCCTTTCAGTGCCTGGAGTTTTTCCTGGGCAACAGCCATATTGTGAGGCCCCATACGCAAGATTTGTTTTTGAACCGGGGAAAGCTTTTCCAGCTCTGGGTCAGCGTATTTATACACAACAGAGCTGTGGGTAAGTTCTATTTCACCATCCGGTAAGGACGGCGTATCGAGCATCACATCAAGGGCTCGCAAGAAAGCTGATTCAAATGTCTGCTCCGGGGGATAGCCAAGTTCTGCATAGGCCTGCTCGAGTAAAGGTAAAAACTGATGATAGGTTGAAGCCATTAAATCGACATCAATGGCGTCAAATATTTCAATGTACTGATCGTAGCGGGCATAGTTGTCGGTCTGAAAATACTCTTTCTCACCTTTTTCCTCAACCTTGAACTTCTGTACGGGTTTGGGGATCGAGATATATTTATGCGCGACTTTTCCAGCGGCGATGTTGTCGATAACGACGACAAATTTTCGCAGTGGCTCATCTGTGGTCACCCACTGCAACCACACATCACCCGCATAAAAACTGCCCAGCGCCTCAATAGCAATGTCATTGCTCTCATCCAGCACGGGCAACTGTGGTTCCGGGGTGATATTGCCCGGATACTCTACAAACCCTGTATTTACAGGCTCCAGTTCTTCATCAGCTGCTGGCGGTACGAAAAGTGGTTCAACGGCTGTTGTTACTGTGGCGCTCGGTTGCTCAACTTGCTGTGGCTGCCAGACAAAGAAGTAAAAAAAGGCAGCAACCAGGAGCAGCAGGCTGACTATAACAACCAGTGACCGGGTGTTTTTACGTTTGCGCTGTGCTTCATCCCGAAGCATGTTTTCTTCATACTTGCTCTGTTCCATTGACTATTTCCAGTTTAGTTCCCGCAGCATTAACGATGGCAATGCAGCCATGTTAAATAATTGACCACTAAATACACTGCTTAGTTCAAGTATTACTATTAACAAGGGGCCTTGTAGCAGATACAAACGCTCGCTACAAAAAACCCGGCACAGGGCCGGGCTTTTCACTGGATACTTCTCAGTGTCTTATGGTGTATACCAGATAGG
>JADFVZ010000033.1 GCA_015222805.1 Pseudomonadota bacterium | reverse complement strand
TATTCCGCGGATCGACAAACAGCTTGTGCTCGAAGCAGTAACGAAAATATGGCAGCAATACAAAATTGATGAAAATCTGCAAACCGTTTCACAAGCATTGGCGGCTGGTGAAGAAATAATCACACCGCTTTCTGAAATAGCCCAATGTATTATCAGCCAGATAGAAACATCGTCCAATACCGATAGAAACAATACAGCCCCCCTGTCTGACAATCGCTCTTTTGCAGGGTCTGCCAACTGGGGTTCTGTAAATACTCGTGATAATGATTCGAGCGAAACAACCCTGCGGGAAGATGAAAATACAACCATGGCCTGGTATGCCAGTTGGGTTGCAGGACGAAATGTCAAATACTCAAGCGATACAACGCAGCCGCTCAATATTTATGACAATCCTGAATTAATGGGGTTCACCTATGAAAATATCTCCCGTGAAACCATGGAACGGATTGCATTTCATACCGCCTGGATCGTGCCTTTATTAGAAACTATACCGCATCTTGCTTCCCTTGAAAAAGGCGATGTCTGGAGCAATCTGACCAATATTTTTGCTAATGGCATTGACTCGTTGTTAATCGGATGGCCCAAATTCAATCTGCCCAAATGGGCACATTGGGCGGGCTTGCCGATTTACACGATGCTTGCCGGATTGGAAGGACATGAAGGCCGCTGGGAAATGCCTGGGGATGATGATCCCTACATCTGGACCAATATACTTGGCGATGTTGGCGAAGCCTACATGTATCGTCGCATAAGCTGGACAGCACGGGAGGCTTTGCTTTCAATTTTGACGCTTATTAACAATAATCCGCAGAAAGCGCAACAATGGCGGGAGCAGGCTTTACAGGATGCAGAACGGGAAACAAGCAGCGCAGCATTGAACAGGCAACAGGTAGAACTGGCCTGGAACAGACGAAACAATAATTGCTTTCACGGACTCGCGTATTTTTTCGGTGAACTGCTGGTAATGATGGTGCCGGGTATTATCTCAGAAACAGATAAAGAAAATTATGGCTTTATTGGCGGCGGGCCAAGTACCCAAATCTGGGTATGCGGTTTTGTTGGCGCCGGGGTTACCTGGGCGATTGAGTATTTATTTGGCGCTCTCGGTGCACGTCTGATTTCCGGAGAATGGTTTAATAACAGACTTCGATTTGCCTTTCTTCCCTTACGTGAACGTAGTGTAAGAGGTTTGTTTTTCAGCGATCTCTGGGGTTCGGATGAATTTATCGCTGATCTGTGGCGCCGGACAGCAGAGCAATCATGGTGGGAAATATTGTTATTAAGCCTTCCAATGGGGTTGTATACCGCTTTTTTCGGCGGCATCGGCATGGGCCAGAGGATTGTTGACAGCCTGCTCTATCTGTACATGTTTACCGACGGAGATACGGAAGACGGTAAGTACTGCATGGATACCACTGGGGTTAAACGACGTTTTATGGGATATCCCGGTAAATCATCGTCACTCTATTTATTGCCATGGGAAAAGGGCAAAAACATGCAATGCGTGCAGGGCAATATGGGTATTTGGAGTCATTTTCCTGAAGGTCGGCAAACCTATGCCTATGACTTTTCACATAAGGAAGGTGAGCTGGTACTGTGTACACGAGCCGGACTTGTTCGAAATTCAAGAGACGATCGGCCAGATCATAACCCAGACCATTGGAATTTTATTCAAATTATTCATGTGATAGAAATACCTCCAAATTCAGACGGTACTCCTGGAACTGTTCCTGAAGGGCTTATCCGTTGTGATGAGGTTTATTCACCATATAATGGTCGACGCAATTATGCTGATTCACCACCAACAACACCAGGTAGTGGTGGTATACAACAATATAGTGGCACCTCGACAGATATTCCGCTTGATGTAGTTTTTCCTGCCTATCCCGACGGCACTAATCCAACACCAAGGGAAAGCGCTGCGCGGCCCGCAGGAACATCTTACGCATTTATTAATACCGAACAGGATCGTGCCATAGCAGGTAAAACTTTTTCTTCGGGTACTAAATATTCGGACAAAGATGAAGAAATTAGCGATGACGTTGTGTTTGTTCCGAATTTAACAGGAATTCCTGCAACGAGTGATGCATATCCTAAAGGCACGACATTTCTGCCTCCAACACCATATGTGCCGCCAAAAGATGGTTGGCCGGCAGTTCCGGCAAGAGATTTTGAGCCATTACTTGCAACTTATGGAGTATATGGTCATGGCCTGGAAGGTTTTATAAATCGTGTTCTTGGCTCAAATGACATAGAAGGTGAGTATATTCAACAGGGTATGGCTGTCATGGAGGCAGGTGACACAGGAGTCAGCGCTTATAATCATTTGCATATGCATGTCATTGGAATTTTTACCACAAATGGTAATGACCCTCACCGCAGCTTTACCATACCGTTTGTTTATAAGGACGAAGGTCAAGTAAAAGCAATGAATTATTACACATCGACAAATGAACGGATGACATAGATATGCCGCGCCTATTAAAACCATTCGCAGAACTTACCGTTGATGGTTCAACCGTCAACATCAGTCCTCTGCGCGCAATTCGGGTACAGCGTCGCCTGTCCGGCAGCGCTGATGAATTACGTTTTGCCATGGCGCTCAATGCAGGTTTGAATATCGACCAGGGCGCGCAAGTGAGTCTTGACCTGGGCTGGGGCAACAGTGGAACTACCGTTTTTCAGGGAACCATTGAATCGCTGGAATACACCTTGAACGAAGTGCATGCCATTGCCTGTGGGGCGCAAAAAGATCTCATTCAGATGCGCATTGATGAGACATTTATTGATCAAAATGCCGGCGATGTGGTGCAGGCCCTGGCCGGCAAGGCCGGTGTGCAAATGGGCAGAGTTGACCAGGGCATTCGCCTGGCAAAATATCATGCCGATGGCAGCGCTACCCTGTTCGAGCATTTGCAAGAACTGGCACGATTATGTGGGGTCGATGTGTTTACCGATGACGCAGGAAAAGTCAATTTTACCAAACGGGAAGCGTTTACAGCAGATTACACATTGCAGTATGGCATAAACCTGTTAGACGCACGAATAAGACACGGCAAATCGGCAGTAGGCGCTATTGAAGTTGTGCCTGAATCAGCCGCCAGTCAGGAAGGTGATGAAGCCAGTAGCTGGTTAGTAAAGAATTCGCGTGATATTGCCGCAAAAGAGGGTGACGGTGGTGTACGTCGTTTTTCAGCAGCATTGTGCACCACGAAAGGGGCCGCAGAAACAGCGGCAAAAGCCTATCAGCGCGATTTGCAACGTCGTGCCGTTCAAGGCAAAGTGCTAATCATGGGCCAACCAGCGGCATGTCCGGGACAGGTTGTGGAATTAACAGACATGCCTGACTCTGCAAACGATGGTTTTTACGAAATCAGCGGTGTTGAGCACGCACTGGACGCAATACGTGGTTTTCGCAGCACTCTGCACCTCTGGGGGCAAGCGTGAGAATTTTAGAGCGAGGAATAGCTTTATGAGTATGCCGGCGTTTAGTGGACACGATCTTTACGGAACCATCCAGGCGATGATTCGTGAAGAACTGACCCGATTGCACTTTGCTGAACTGGGTGAAGTGACGGATGTTTTTTCGCACGAGTCAGACAGCGATAAGAACAATTATCAGGTAACTGTCACGTTGCGGGATTCCGGACTTGTGCTGCCCAGGGTTTCGGTTGCGACTCAACGCATTGGCGCTGTCGCAATCCCAAATGTTGGTGATCTGGTGTTGGTGCAGTTTATCGGCGGTGATATGCACCGCCCTGTGATTATAGGCAGGTTGTATAACGATATTGACCGGCCGCCTGTCGCAACACCCCATGAATGGGTTTATGAATCTCAGGACTCAGAAGAATGCGATGTGCGGCGTTTTGCCATAGCGCTTCCTAACAACAACCAGATTATTGTCAATGACGATGAAGCCGTGATTGAAATGGGCGACGCTAAAATTACTGTCGAAAACAGCGGTAATGTGTCAATCAAAGTAAGCGGCGACATCAAACTCGAAGCAGATGGCAACATTGACCTGAAAGCCGGTGGGGATCTTGGTTTGGAGGCAGGCGCCGCGATAAACATGAAAGCCGGCACGGATTTAAAGGCAGAAGGGCTGACAACAACTCTGAAAGCCGATACTTCGGCGAAAGTCGAAGGGGGCGCGGACGCCACATTAAAAGGGGCTATGGTAACGATAGCCGGAATGACAAATTTTAGCGCAGGATAAACAGCATGCCTGGAATGCCAGTGACTATAGGTTGTGTAGTAATTCTTACGCCTGGCGCGGCAGGTCCGCCGGATACTGGAGTAATCATCGTTGTACCGCAAGTGCTTGCCGCTGCCGGCGGCATGCCGCTTGCGGTACAGGGTTCAGTGTGTCAAATGATTAATTCGTTAACCGGCGTACCGTATCCTCTGCCGATCGGCGCGCCGGTTTCACCGGGTATAAAAATAAATAATATGCCTGTTATACGGATGGGCGATTTATGTCCATCGGGCCCCGGGGTCATACAGGTCATCGGGCCGCCTGCAGCGCCTTATGTCAATGATTCATCGGGGTAAAGAAGAGAGAAGTGTATGGATACAATACGTTCCCATGAAACTTTAAAAAAATTCGGCAAAGATTTTTTAGCATTTTATCGCATTACTGACGGTCGTTACGAAGACCTGGATTTTGATGTCAGACAAGCAGTTGTGCGCGGCGTTGTTGAACGTGATTTAGCGCAGGCAACCGGCGTTCAAAATGTAACACAGGCTATTATTCATCGCCTCAAGACACGTTCCGGCGAACTTGCGCGTTTAGGGCATCCTGATTATGGTTCACGTCACCATGAGCTAATTGGTGAACCAAACACGGAGCATAATCGAAGACTAATTAAATTGTATATTTTACAAGCCCTGGCGAGAGAACCGCGTATAGAAAAAATATTACGCGCGGATATTCGTTACGACCGGCGACTGGACCCAGGCCGCGTGGATATCATCCTCGATTTAAAGCTGGGTTTTGTAAACGAGACGATCAATCTGGTGATCCCCTTTATGTTTTGAGGTGTCCGCATGAATTATGTCGCAGAACCATATGTTTTTTTAGTAGATCAGTTGCTTACCGGTTTAACCGGCGGTGAACCACGTGAAGCGCATACATTTTTTCCTGATATTGACGGTTACAGTCTCTCGCGCCCTTATACCGAAGTGAAGGTCAATACCATTATAATTACCGGTCAGGCTGCGCAGGCGTTTACAATATTCGTGCCCGGGCGTGACTGGAAGTTGAGTGCTGAAGGCAAAATCGTATTTATTGCTGACAAAGAGGATGCAGCGCTGCCTGCGGCTAATGCCGTCTGGCCTGACGAGGGCGCTGATTTTTTTGTCAGTTTTTATCACGATGAAAGTGATAACGCACTGTTGACTGACCGCAACGTGGGCAGTTTAAATCGCACAGTGGCCGAAGCCTTTAGTCGTGAACTGGCAATACTGGAAAAACAACTGGAACTGGTTTACCGCTCCGGCTTCATTGATACAGCAAAAGGTCTGGCTTTGGAGCAGGTTGTCGCTTTGTTGGGTTTAAAGCGAAAGCGCGGTGATTACGCGACAGGGAACGTCAGATTCTATCGAGAATCCGTAGCGCCTGCGGATATTTTTATTCCATCGGACACACGGGTGTCTACTGCTCTCAACCCACCGGTCAGTTTTGTGACCACCGCGGGTCGTACCTTGCGCAAAGGACAGCTCTCTGTAGAAGCGCGGATACGCGCGGAAGAAAAAGGAGCAGACAGCGTTGTTGCTGCCGCGGCAATCAGCATTATCAACAAGGCCGTTCATGGTGTGGGCGGTGTCACCAATGATGCGCCTGCTTTATTCAGCGGCGAAAAAGAAACAGATGCGGAATTACGCGGCCGAGCCAGGCGCGTTATGCAACGAGCAGGGCGTGCCACGGTCGGCGCCGTTATTAATGCGGTTTCTACGGAAGCGGGCTTAAAGGAAAACGAAATCAAACTGGTGGAAGACTTTCAGGCGCATCCCGGCATTGTGAAGCTGTTTGTCGCCAGACAGCCGACCGCTGAGCTGGCATCAAAAGTAGAAAGCGCGTTATCAGCCAGTCGCCCGGCAGGTATACGTGTTGAGCATAATCTGAAAAGTGCGCTTCAGCCAATGGAAACCGATTTGGTTTCCATTGAAGAAGGCAGGGAAGAGGCGGGACCTGTTGATGATTTGTCATCCGCAACCGCCGGCAATGGATTCAGTCTGCCCGTGAAATGTGCCGTGCAGGTCTATCCTGAGAATTCCCGGCTAACTGCCGATGAACAAGAAACAATCAAAAGCGCTGTTGTCAAAGCAGTATATGAATTTATTGATAACGCAGCAATAGGCAAAGCTCTGATTTACAATCAACTAATCGCCGATGTCATGGCAATTTCGGGTATCAAAGATGTGGCGCTTGATTTTTACAAGGCTGACGATGCCGGCGCAAAAGGTAAAAAGAATCTCCTGGTCCCTGACGGCCAGCGCGCGTTATTCCAAAATAAAGAAACAGATATACAGGTGAGCTTTATTGGCGCTCCCGTGTATTTTGATTTTTGTTTTCAAGTCACTCTAAAAGGATCTCATACCCTTGCCGAAGCTGAGTTGGCTGTAAAACAGGCATTAGTCACGTTTTTTCTGACGTCGCCAACGACTGTCGATGTGTCTGCTCTGTCAGCCGTTCTCCAGCCAGATGACATCTATTTGCTGGCACCAACCGATCAACACTGGACAGTTGAATATGAACAGGCAGGGTTGACCATAAAGGAAATTGATGAAGCTGTCACTCTCAGCGCAGAGGAGCGGGCCGTGCTGCGTAAAGTAACCGTAGAGGAGAAACTGTAAACCGTGGGCAGGGACGTAACACTTATAAAACATTTTCCAGACTTCATGCTGGCCGGAAATCCGGGCAAAGTATTGGGAAAAATTTGCAGGGAATTAGGCGCAAGTCTTGATGAAAGCGAACGACGTATGGGAGATATCTTACGTTCGCATCGCGTTCTGCAGGCGCGGCACGAAGTCGATTTATACCGGCTTGCGGCGTTGTTCGGCCTGGAGCCCGCGGATTTTGCCTTAATACGAAAATTTTATCTAAAAGCTGTTTTTGGCGATCGTGATGACACCGGTTACAATGCCTATCTAAATGTTTTGCGTGATTTGATTTCACGAACAGTCAGGGTGTTCAGCGACGGTTGCGGGACTTTGTGGGCATTGTTGGAAGGAACATCCATTTTGCTGGGCGCGCAAACGCTTTACGATGAAAATGACACCCCGATTATTGAGCATCCGGATATCGGCATTACTGTTGACGGCAAAGATTGTGGCGGTTTTATTCATCGCCTCGCAGTGCGATATCGCACCGTAGAAGATGAAGATATAGTAATTAAAAGCGGCTATATCTATCTATTGGAAAACCCGTTCATTGATAAATCTACAGATGAAATAGAGAGAAGACAGCGTGAGCGTTTTCGCATACATAAAGGCGGGTTTTTTGATACAGCGCCGGCAGTCAAAGTGGCTGGTATTAAAAAACGGACTGTTTTTCCGCAAATCATCAACATTACCACACGCCAGGGGATTGGTTTTCTTGGCAGTGTTGCTCAAGGGCAAGTCTTATTGTTTACCCGTGAGGGCAAGGTATATCTGAATGGTGTTGATGTGACGGAGCGCTGTTACTATTTTGAGGGGGCTTTATTTGATGAAGATAAATTAGCGCCCTGCGAGGTCCAAAATCCTTTTGTTGTCGTGGAACCTCCAGGAGCATTGCAACGCAAGTTTCCGCGTCCCGCTATTGTGCCCTTATCAAATATTCAAATGCCCAAATTACCTCTCGGTAACAGCGATTGGCGTTTTTCTGTACGCGAAGGGGTATTTAATGGCGACGCATTTAATCGATGCGTATTTGCTCTGCCTGAAGATGAAACGCTATTGGCAGCATTACCAGTGTCGGGGAAAGTACAGGTGCAGTGGCAGGAACATGAGCCGTTTGCCTTGACAATTTTAATTCCCGACACTTTGCAGGATTTGGATGATATGCTGGCAAATATTGATTTACGTGCCTGGGTACGGGCTGGTCTTGAAAGATTCCGTGGTGCGGGAATTCGAGTAAATGTTGAATATTACTCTGATCAATGGATTTTAGATCATAGTGTGTTACGCAACACCGATGCATTGACCGGCAGCGGCATTTTTTATGATGGTACTGTTATTTAAGAGGACAGCACAAGATATATGCTGATGAACATGCAATCTATTTTCGCAAAAAAATAAAGAACGATATGAAAAAAGGGAGAGAAAAATGGCCATAACACACCCGCCACTGATTAAGTCAACACCTGGAGACCCGATTACTGCAGAAGGGTGGAACAATATTATTGATGCCATCAAAACACTGTACGCAGAACATAACCGGTCCCAGGGAGCCTTAACTGTTGAAGTACGCAACGGCAAGGATAAATCAATTCTAAAAGATGCGACAGTCACTCTAATTGCCAAGGACATTCCGCCGCAAATTGCCGTCTATGCCGGCGGCAAAGTGCAAAGTTACATTGCACATGATCTGAATCCCGCTGAATACCAAATGATGGTTGAAGCAGAAACTTACGACAGCGAAGAGCGAAAAATTATTATAAAGGAAGACGGCTCGACGCTGGAAGTAACTGTTGATATGACACAAACCATTGTCAGAAAGCCTGTGCCGAATTTGTTTGGACTGAAGTTGGCGGCCGCTAAGGAAACGTTGAAAAACGCTGGTTTTTTAATGCATCGAGTTATCGACAGCCATGGAAAAGACTTGAGCGCTGATGATATTGATAAGGTTGGTGCCGAAGCAAAAGTTATCAATCAGGTTCCTGAAGCAAATTTTTCCCATACAATAGGTGATCCGGTTGATCTGCTTGTTTCCGCTAAAGCGGCATTCGTGGAGCAGGTTACTGTGCCTGAGCTGAAAGGGATGACCTTGAATGAAGTGCGAGCAGCATTAAAAGCAGCAAACCTGGTCTTAGGTGATACTAATACTATTGAAGCTTGACAGGGGGTGGTGACACATGGCAAACGAAAACCGAACAGGTGAATTGATAAATATCGAAAGAGCGGCAGGCAGCAGTATAAACATTATGGATATGGCAATCAGCGGCAGTAATCTAAATCTGATGTTACGACGTGATGTCAAGGAGTTTCGTGATCGTATTGACTTTGAAAGCATTGTCGAGGCTGAGGCAGTTAAAAAACGTTTTGTTGTTGTAGATCAGTTTCCCAAAGCCGGAGTACAAGTCCCGGCAGGTACGCCGATCAATTTAACCTTTATGTATAAAGATCAAATTGATAT
>JADFVZ010000032.1 GCA_015222805.1 Pseudomonadota bacterium | reverse complement strand
GCTGCGATAATGCCTCTGGTCAAGTTACTTCCGTGACCATCGGGCTGGGTGAAACCATCACCTGCACCTTCGTCAATAACGATAATGCACCGAAGTTGACGTTGAATAAGATAGTTGTCAACGGTAGCAACCCTGGTGGTACTGCAGTGGAATCAGACTGGACTTTAACAGCTACAGGAACGGGTAGCGAGGTTCCATTGATACTCTCTGGTCCTGGTGCATCGGGAGACGCCGATGTAGTGAGTGGCGCGAGCTTTGACGCGGGTACCTACAGTCTGATGGAAAGTGTTGGCCCAGATGGTTATATGGCCAGCAGCTGGTCCTGCACCAGTGGTCAAAATGCCGCTGATGCACAGGTAACAGTTGCCCTCGGTGATGACATTACCTGCACAATAACCAACACTGCTAAAGGTATGGTTGATATTACCAAGACTGTATCCAGTATAGTCAGTGCCGGCTGGACCTTCCAGGTTCGTTCAGGTGCAAACCTGGATAGCAATGGCACAATTGAGGCTAGCTGCACCACAGACGCAACTGGTTACTGTGATTTTGGCGGCGCCAAGTTTGTACCGGGTAACTTCCAGTTCTGTGAGATTGATATGCTCCCAGGCTGGTTAAGTGAACTGTCGGATAATGCCCTCTTCCCGGGTAACTTTGTACCCAATGGCAATGCGCCTGATCCGGACAATAGTGTTGTCTGTGTACCATTTACAATAGGTGTCGGTGAGACAGTTAACTTTACGGTCGATAACGTATTGCCACCAGGTGGCGATGCCAGGACCATTGGTTTCTGGAAGAACTGGACCTCATGTGATGGTCGTGGAAATCAGGACGATGTGCTGGATCAGACCTTAGCATCAGCTGGTGGTATTCCATTAGGTGAAGATATGTTCGTGGACAACTGTGAAGATGCGGTTAACCTGTTGAACAAGTCTGACCTGAACGGCAAAAAACGCGCCAACGATGCGGCTTATGCACTGGCATCACAGTTCCTCGCCACCAAGCTTAATTTTGAAGCGGGTGCGGGACAGTGCACTGAAGTACAACTTGCTGCTACAGCTGCTGATCTTCTGTTAAGTGAAATTGATTTTGACGGTACCGGTAACTATCTGAAACCGAGACCAAAGAATCCACTTAGAGGTGATGCGTTGATGCTGGCTGATACCTTTGATCGTTATAACAATAACGACCTTTGCCCGGAAACACCATAATTCCGCGGCAGCAATAGACGGTCAGGCCCTGTACTCGGGGCCTGATCGATATCATTCACCACTACGCCAGGGCGTTTATTGACCACCCTTGGCAGAAAACCCCATCAGCGGGTGCAATACCCGCTGATACAAACGGCGAGGCACATTCTTCCCTACCAGTGCCATAAAAAATCGCCCGCTTTACCCACCCCGATTCGGGGTGGGTTTTTTTTAAGAGATTCGATGTAGCCGGGTAGGGTGGGCATTTTATGCCCACGCGTTAGTTAGTGGATTGAGTTATTCCCAATTTGGTTTTTTCCTGTTCTGGTAAAGGATTTTATGCACGGGCATAAAATACCAGCACTACTGCTTGTATTTGGCCTTTAGCTCAAGACGACGGGCATGCAACAGGGGTTCGGTATAACCACTGGGTTGAGAACATCCCTTAAACACCAGGTCACAGGCAGCCTGAAAGGCAATGCTGTCATCAAAGTTGGGTGACATGTTGTGGTAGTTCGGGTCACCTGAGTTCTGTTTATCAACAACGGTGGCCATCCTCTCCAGTGTTTCCCTGACTTGTGCCTCACTGCAAATGCCGTGGTGCAACCAGTTAGCCAGGTGCTGGCTGGATATACGCAGGGTTGCGCGGTCTTCCATCAGGCCGACATTATCAATATCAGGGACTGTGGAACAGCCGATGCCTTCGTCAATCCACCGAACCACATAACCGAGTAGGCCCTGGGTATTATTATCCAGTTCGTTCTGTATATCTTCAGAACTGAGGCTGGATGGGTCTTTGAGTAATGGAATAGTGAGGATGTCATCAAGATTTGCAGCAGTGCGATGCGCGAGTTCCCGTTGACGCTGGAAGACATCAACCTGATGGTAATGGGTGGCGTGCAACACAGCTGCGGTAGGTGAGGGCACCCAGGCGGTATTGGCTCCTGCCATCGGGTGAGCCTGTTTTTGTTGCAGCATTTCCGCCATTTGATCGGGAACCGCCCACATGCCCTTACCAATCTGTGCCCTTCCAGGCAAGCTGCAGGCCAGGCCGATATCAACATTCCAGTCTTCGTAGGCCGGCATCCAGGCCTCTTCCTTCATCAGGGTCTTACGGACCATCGGCCCGGCTTCCATGCTGGTGTGGATTTCATCGCCGGTTCGATCCAGGAAGCCGGTATTAATAAATACGATCCGTGATTTTGCGGCCCTGATGCACTCTTTTAAATTAACCGTAGTGCGGCGTTCTTCATCCATAATGCCGACTTTGAAGGTATTTGCCGGCATAGCCAGCATATCTTCTATTCGATCAAAGACTTTACAGGTGAAGGCGACTTCTTCAGGACCGTGCATTTTGGGTTTAACCACATAAATACTGCCTGTGCGTGAATTTGGTAATTTATTGCTGCCCCTGACATCGTGTAATGAAATCAAGCCGGTAATGGCGGCATCCATAAGCCCTTCAAAGATTTCGTTGCCATGCCTGTCGAGGATGGCATTGTTGGTCATTAAATGACCCACGTTGCGGACAAACAGCAGACTGCGGCCGTGCAGTGTGACCTGTCCCCCATCTGCAGCGGTGTACTGACGGTCCGGGTTGAGGACACGGGTCATCATTTTGCCGTTTTTCTCAAAGGTCTCACTCAGGTCACCTTTTATCAATCCCAGCCAATTGCCATAGACTTCGACTTTGTCTTCGGCATCAACAGCGGCAACAGAATCCTCAAAATCCTGAATCGTAGTGACAGCAGCCTCAAGTACCAGGTCGGTAACACCGGCCTTATCCTGTTTGCCGATTGGGGTTGACGGATCGATTTGAATATCGATATGCAGGCCATTATTTTTCAGTAAAATCGATCCGGGTGAATTTACATCACCCTGATAGCCGATAAACTTTTCAACATGGCGCAGCTCAGTTTTGCTGCCATCCTCCAGCGTGACCAACAAGCTATCGCCGTTAATTGAATAGCTTGAAGCATTAATATGGCTACCCGTATCCAGGGGAATTGCCTGGTCGAGGAAGTTGCGGGCGAATTCAATAACCCTTGCTCCGCGTATAGGGTTATATCCCCTTGTTTTTTCTGCACCATCCGCTTCAGGAATAGCATCAGTACCGTAGAGTGCATCATATAGGCTGCCCCAGCGGGCATTGGCGGCATTCAGGGCAAAGCGGGCATTTTTTACCGGTACAACCAGTTGAGGTCCGGGTTGCAGCGCAATTTCTGTATCCACATTTTCTGTATCAACCTGGAAATCGTCACCTACGGGTACCAGATAGCCGATTTCCTTCAAGAAGGCTTTGTATTGCTCCTGATCAAACTGATTGCCACGATGGGCTTTATGCCAATTATCGATTTTGGCCTGGATTTCATCCCTTTTCTGCAGCAGCGCACGATTTTCCGGGGTAAATTCATCTATGTAGCACTCCATATCAGCCCAGAATTTATCGGTATCAAGACCGGTTCCGGGGACGATATTCTCGTTCACCAACTGGAGCAGGGAAGTTGCAACCCTCAGGTTGCCAATCTGGGTTCGATCGGTCATGGAGTAGTGCCTGTGTATATTGATGATAGGGGTAATATATAACGAAAGCCAGCCGATTTGGGTGTGTTTTCAGTATTTATTTTCGAGCGCGACCAATGTCTAATATTTATCCTGAATTTTGTCGCTTTTTTTCCATACTCTAGCGTAGATTAGGGGTATACTTTTATTAGTAGTGAGATAGATTGTCGTAACGTGATCTATTTTACCTCGGACTGTGATTTTGACTAAAATTTACCAAGGATTAACCATGTCTACGTACCAAAATGATATAAAAGCCGTCGCTTCCCTGTGTGCTGATAACGGCAGTGCCTGGAATGCCATTAACCCTGAGTCCGCGGCCCGTATGAAAGCCCAGAATCGCTTTAGAACGGGTCTGGATATTGCTAAATACACTGCTGCCATCATGCGTAAAGATATGGATGACTATGATGCTGATTCGTCAGCGTATACACAGTCACTGGGCTGTTGGCACGGTTTTATCGGTCAGCAGAAGATGATCGCAGTGAAAAAACACTGTGGTACTACCAAAAAGAGCTATCTCTACCTGTCCGGCTGGATGGTTGCTGCCTTGCGCTCGGATTTCGGGCCTTTGCCTGATCAGTCGATGCATGAAAAAACGACGGTTCCTGCACTGATTGAAGAACTGTATACATTCCTGCGTCAGGCAGATGCACGCGAGCTCAACCATCTGTTTCGTGATCTCGATGCGGCCCGTATTGCCGGTGATGAAGCAGCTGCGGCTGATGCTCAAAGCAAGATAGATAACTTTGAAACCCATATTGTCCCGATTGTGGCTGATATTGATGCTGGTTTTGGTAACGAAGAAGCTACCTACCTGTTGGCCAAGAAGATGATCGAAGCCGGTGCCTGCTGCCTGCAGATAGAAAACCAGGTGTCTGATGCCAAGCAATGTGGTCACCAGGACGGTAAAGTCACTGTTCCACATGAAGATTTTATTGCCAAGATTAATGCTTGCCGCTATGCCTTCCTCGAGCTGGGAATTGACGATGGCGTTATCGTTGCCCGTACTGATTCCCTTGGTGCCGGCCTGACCCAGAAAATCCCGGTCTCAACAACCCCGGGTGACCTGGCTTCACTCTATAATGCCTTCCTCGAAACCACAGCAGTGAATTCTGCAGATGACCTCGATGAAGGAGATGTGGTTATCAAACAGAATGGTCAGCTGGTTAAACCAGTTCGCCTGCCAAATGGCCTCTATCGCTTTAAGCCTGGAACGGGTGAAGAACGCTGTGTGCTTGACTCCATAACCAGCTTGCAAAATGGTGCTGATCTGCTCTGGATCGAAACTGAAAAACCGCATATCGGCCAGATTGGTGGCATGGTGGATGAAATTCGTAAAGTCATACCAAATGCCAAGCTGGTGTATAACAATTCACCCTCGTTTAACTGGACCCTTAACTTCCGTCAGCAGGTATATGATGCCTGGCAGGCAGAAGGTAAAGACTTATCTGCCTACGACCGTGATGCACTGATGAGTGTTGATTATGATGGAACCGAGTTGGCCACACTGGCAGATGACAAGATTCGTAGCTTCCAGGCTGATTCAGCCCGTGATGCCGGTATTTTCCATCACCTGATCACCCTGCCAACCTATCACACGGCAGCGCTTTCAACCGATGTGCTGGCGAAAGGATATTTTGGTGACCAGGGTATGCTGGCCTATGTTGCTGGTGTACAGCGCCAGGAAATCCGTACCGGGTTGGCCTGTGTGAAGCACCAGGATATGGCAGGTTCAAATATCGGTGATGATCATAAAGATTATTTCTCCGGTGACCAGGCGCTTAAGGCCAGTGGTAAAGATAACACCATGAATCAGTTCTAAAGATTTACCCAACACGGTGTAATGAAAAGCCCCGAATTTCGGGGCTTTTTTGTAGCGTGGGCATTTATGCCCACGCATTACAGCCTGGTAGGTTCAATTAGCTTAATAATGTAATTGTATAGTTGCGTGTGGGCATAAATGCCCACCCTACCAGATCAGGGTTTATTTCAAAGCCATGGGTGAAGTAATAACCCCGTTATTATCGGCATAAATAAATTCCCCAGGCTTAATACTGACTCCGGCAATCTGGATTGGCACATTGAGGTCACCAATACCCAGTTTTTCAGTCTTCAGTGGTATGGTATTGAGTGCCTGAACCCCAAGATCCAGCTCAGCAATTGCATCTACATCGCGAATACAGCCATAGATAACCAGACCTTCCCAGCCGTTTTTTACTGCATTAGCGGCAATCATATCGCCAAGCAGGGCCTTGCGTAGCGAGCCACCACCATCAACGACCATTACTTTTCCTGTACCGGGCATGCCGGCGTGTTCTTTAACCAGTGAATTATCTTCAAAGCATTTAATTGTGACAATTTCACCGCCAAATGAGCGCTTTCCACCATAATTATTAAATACAGCTTGAAGAACCTGTACAAGGTCAGGATTGTCGTCGCAAAGGTCCGGGGTCATATAGTCCATTTCTGTTCCTGGTGGATAATAATGCCTGCAGAATTGATTGTACATCTACCTTGAGTTAAGTACAGGTCCGTTATTTCAGGTTATCATAGGCGCATGAAAAATCTCCTACCCATCCTCGGTTTCAGCGCATGGAGCGGTGTTGGCAAGACCACACTGCTGGAACAGTTGATCCCCCTGTTAACCGGGGCAGGCATACGTGTCGCACTGGTTAAGCATGCACATCACAAGTTCGATGTTGATAAGCCCGGCAAAGATAGTTTCCGCCTGCGTAAAGCGGGAGCCAATCCGGTTTTGATTATCTCAGACAAGCGGCTCGCTTTAATGCAGGAATCAACAAATACTGAAGAGGTTAACCTGGCTGATGCACTGGCAGCACTGCCGGCGAACCCTGATTACGATTTGCTGCTGGTTGAAGGATTCAAATACGCTGATATCCCTAAGATTGTGCTGCATCGTGAAGGTGGCAGCCCGGAACGAAAATTACCCATTTCATTATCTGATGCAAATGTAATTGCGTTGGCAAGCGATGCTTTACCAGATCTGGAAAAAGAGCTTGCAGGGGTGCAAATCCCACTTCTGGATATCAATCAGACCGAAGAGATCTCCGCTTTTATCATCCACTGGCTGGGCGACAAACCACAAACCTCACAATCGGCTTGCAATAGTGGTCTAAGCCTGCAGGCAGGTCTCGACTTGATTCATGCCCGGGTAGAGGAGATTGAAGAAAGTGAAGTGCTAAGCCTGCCAGAAGCCTATGGGCGTGTGCTGGCAAATGATATTGAAGCGGCGAACGATGTGCCCGGTGACGATAATTCTGCCATGGATGGCTATGCCTGCCGGTTTTCCGATATTGAAAAACAGTCAGAGCCCTGCCTGATGTTGGCGGGAGAATCTGCCTGTGGTTTGCCTTTCCCGGGTGCAGTGGCAGCAGGTCAATGTGTACGGATTTTCACCGGCGGTGTAATTCCTGAGGGCTGCGATACTGTCATCATGCAGGAACAGGCTCGTAGTGAGGGAAAGCTGGTGTATTTCCAGGCCGCAGCAGAACGGCCGTTTCGACAAATGCAGCATGTTAGGCTCGCGGGTGAGGATATTGGCAGGGGTAGCATTGTTGGCTCCGGAAATCAGCGCTTAACTCCTGCATTGTCAGGTGTATTGGCTTCCGCAGGAATTATGGAGGTCGCTGTATTACGGCGTCCGAGGGTGGCCTTCATTACCAATGGCAACGAACTGGTTTCCCTCGGCAGTGAACTGTCCCGCGGACAGTATTATGACTCCAATCGATACAGCCTGGCTGGTCTGCTTAAACAGGCAGGGGTCGATGTCCTTGACCTGGGTATCGTTGGTGATGATCCTGAGGAACTTGAACAGGCCATCAGCCTGGCAAATTCCCAGGCTGACCTGGTGATCACCACCGGTGGTATATCAGTTGGTGATGCTGACTTTGTTAAACCGGTAATCAATAAGCTCGGCGAAATTGTTTTTTCAGGGCTACAGATTAAACCCGGGCATCCGGTGACCTTTGCTAAGCTTTCACAAAGCCTGTTTTTTGGCTTGCCCGGGAATCCGGTTGCGGTAATGGTGTGTTTCTCACAACTGGTGTTGCCGGCCATCCGGCGGCTTAGTGGCCAGCTTGATAAACCGGCATTGACACTGATGGCGCAGTCACTGGAGCAAATCAGAAAAATACCCGGCCGCTTTGAGTTTGTGCGTGGCATATTAAGTCAGGATGAAAAAGGTAACCATCACGTCAGACGGGCGGGCAAGCAGGGTTCGGCTATCCTCAGTACAATGAGTCGCGCCAATTGCTTTATCCTGCTGGATGAGAACTGTGCGGGGGTTAGTGTTGGGCAGCAGCTAAGGGTTCAACCCTTCATCTAACCAGAATATTTCACTAGTCAGCCTATATGACAATTCATCGAGGGGGTAATAGATGTTGAGCTACAACAGAGAGTGCTGGATCCTGCCTGTGTTCGAATGTGACAACTGATGACTCCGGTTTCTGATAAAAGCACCTGTTTTTGTTACTATTCGGGCTTAGCTTTGTAGGAGACCCTTAATGTCCAGAAATATCCGCGCACTCAGTCGTCAGACTGGCCTGCAACAGAATCTGTTTACTGCAATACAGGATTCGGCCGGTAACAAGGGTAGCCCTGATAGTACGGACCTGACGGCCCTTGCAGAGCAGTGGCGGATAGGTGAGGCCGCGAGTTATGCCACTGCATCATTTTATGATTTCCTGCACAGCGATAACAAAGGTAAGCGTGAGTGGGTTTGCAAAGGAACCGCCTGTCTGATGAACGGTAGCAGTGAATCTGCAGCGGCTCAATGTGATAACCACGGTGATGCGCTATGCCTCGGATATTGTTATCAGGGTGGCGGCCTGCTGCGTCAGGATAATGAAGGGAAATTTCAAACCCGGGCACTGTCAGGCGATAGTTTCCAGGCTGTGACCATGCCGGTTTATTCATTCTGTGATACTGCGGTTTTAACCTCGACAGTTGATCATGTTGAAGCCCTCTACCGGGTTGCCCTGGATTGCTCTGATGCGCAACAGCAACTGCGATTATCCGGCCTGCGCGGACGTGGTGGGGCCGGTTTCCCCTTCGCATTGAAAGTCCAGGCATGTGCAGCTGAGGAAAGTGTTGAAAAATATATTGTCTGTAATGCCGATGAAGGAGATCCAGGCGCATTTTCTGATCGTTACCTGCTCGAAGAGCAGGCCCATAAGGTAATGGCGGGAATGTACGCTGCTGGTATTGCTTGCGGGGCCGCGCAGGGTGTTTTATATATCCGGCGTGAATATCCTGAAGCTATCACCATCATTGCAAGGGCTATCGAGTATTATCAGGACTTGCCTGCGGATATTTCAGATAAATTCAGTTTTTACATTATCCCGGGAGCAGGCTCCTATGTTTGTGGTGAAGAAACCGCATTACTAAATTCCATAGAAGGCCAGCGACCGGAAGTACGGACGCGTCCACCTTATCCAGCCAGTTATGGGCTCTGGGGCAAGCCAACCCTGGTATCAAATGTTGAGACTTTTGCCACCGTACCCTGGATACTACAGCACGGTGGGGCAGCTTATTCCAGTATCGGGACACAGAAAAGCACAGGCACTAAATTGCTTTCCCTGGACGCTCAGTTTGTCCGGCCCGGTTTATATGAAGTGGACATGGGAGCAGACCTTGAAACGCTCGTGCTTGAGCATGCTGGCGGGTTTAAAGCTCCGGTTAAAGCCTTGCAACTGGGTGGGCCGTTGGGTTGTATTATCCCAATCAATAAATTAGCAGGCCTGAAGCTGGATTTTGAATCCATGCAACAGAGTGGATTTGCACTTGGTCATGCTGGCATTGTTGCCATCCCTCAAAGTTTTCCGATACGGGACTTTTTAGAGCATCTGTTCAGCTACATGGCCCATGAGTCCTGTGGAAAATGCTCGCCTTGCAGGCTGGGTACAGCCCAGGGTGCCCGCTTGCTGGAAGCGGCGGGCCAGGGTGAGAAAATTGACAGTAAACTATTTGCCGACTTACTGGATACGCTGGAATTTGGTTCTTTGTGTGCACTGGGAGGTGGCTTACCGCTACCGGTTCGCAATTGCCTTGAATATTTTCAGACTGAGTTGGCAGGCTATTTCTCTACAGGAGAAAGCGCATGAAACAGGCTTATATCAATGGCGTTGCCAGTGAGATTAACGCAGGTGAGAGTATTTATGATTTTGTTAGCAGGCAGCTGACAACTGAAGAAATCCCGGTGCTCTGCCACGACCCTGTACTGGAGCCTTTTGGTGCCTGTCGCATGTGCCTGGTCGAGGTGGCACAGGATGAAGGTTCAGCAGGTCGCTTACTGGCATCCTGCCATACCCCGATTATTGCGGGCCAATACATTAAAACCCGCTCAGCACGCATCACTAATGTCCGCAAAAACATCCTTGAACTCATGGTAGCCAGCTATCCCGTGGATAAAATTTATCCGGCCAACGAGGAATTAGCCAGTCCATTCCAGCAAGTCCTGAGCGAATATGGGGTAACGGACAGTCGTTACCTACCTGCAGATGAACCGGGTTGCAAAGAACACAGTCATACCTATATCCACTTTGATCCGGCTGAGTGCATCCACTGCTACCGCTGCATCCGTGCCTGTGATGAAGTCCAGGGTCAGTTTGTACTGGCGATGGCTAACCGCGGAATCAAAAGCCATATTATCCAGGGCCAGGCAGGTACTTTTTCTGAGGCCGGCTGCGTTTCCTGTGGCCGCTGTGTGCAAACCTGTCCAACCAATGCAATTACCGACAGGTACCGTTCCAAATCGCTAGTACCTGATCTTGCTGTCACCACCACCTGTACTTATTGCGGTGTGGGTTGCCAACTGGAAGTCAAAGTAAAAGACTCCCGCATCCGTGCTATAACCGGTGTTGAAGATGCCGAAGTGAATGCCGGACATACCTGTGTAAAAGGCCGCTATGCCTTTGGTTATGTTTATCATCCGGATAGGCTGACAAGCCCGTTGATTAAAAAAGACGGTAAGCATGTTGCCGTCAGTTGGGATGAGGCCCTCGATTATATTGCCGATAGACTGCAGGGCATTGGCCGGGAACACGGCCCTGATGCGATTGCCGGGATTTCATCTGCCCGTTGTACCAATGAAGAAAATTACCTGATGCAGAAGTTTATGCGTGCGGTTATCGGTACCAATAATATCGATGGCTGTGCACGAGTCTGCCACGCACCAACTGCATATGGTATGCAGCAGGTTTATGGTACAGGTGCGGCGACCAATTCGATTGATGAAATTCCCCTGGCAGACTGTATTTTGCTGATTGGAGCAAATCCGACCGATGCCCATCCAGTCACTGGGGCAAGGATTAAGCAAGCGGCGATTGCCGGTGCTGACCTGATTATTATAGATCCGCGTAAAATCGAGTTATGTAAGTACGCACGCCTGCATTTGCAACCACGCCCGGGGACCAATGTTGCCTTGTTGAATATGATCTGTTTCTACTTGTTGGAACATGATTTGATTGATACTGAATTTGTCAGTAGTCGGACAGAAGGTTTTGATGAATTCCGCCAGCAGGTTTTATCCCAGGATCTTGACTATCTACAGGAATTAACCGGAGTCAGCCTTGCAGATGCAGAAAAATGTGCCTTAATCTACGGGCAGGCAGAACGCGCGATGGAGTTTCACGGTCTTGGTGTAACCGAGCATTACCAGGGGAGTCGCAGCATTATGATGATCGCCTCCATGGTGATGATGACCGGGAATATCGGCCGCCCCGGCACTGGCCTAAACCCCTTACGTGGTCAAAATAATGTCCAGGGTGCCGCCGATATGGGCGTGCAACCGCATCAGGGACCCGGTTATCTTGAGATGACAGATCCGCTGGTGAGGGAACACTATCACCTACACTGGGGTGTTAGTGTTCCGGGTGGTGCCGGGTTAAAAATTCCGCAGATGTTCGAGGCGGCGCGCGAGGGCAAGCTAAAAGCCCTGTGGATTATGGGTGAGGATTTACTTCAGACCGATCCTAATTCCTGCGAGGTGAAGTTTTCCCTGGCGATGCTGGACCTGCTGATCGTACAGGAACTGTTCATGACAGAAACCTGTGAGATGGCGGATGTGGTCTTGCCGGCCGCATCGTTCCTGGAAAAAAGTGGTACCTTCACCAATGGTGAGCGGCGGGTGCAAAGGGTTAATCGGGTAATCGAACCTTTACCGGGAACCCGTCCGGACGGACAGATTATCTGCGATATCATGCAGCGTCTGGGTTACTCACAAGGTGATTACCATGCGGATAAAGTCCTCGAAGAAATTTCCCGGGTGGTGCCATTTTTTGAGGGCATTAACTGGGATAACCTGGGTGTAAACGGTAAACAATGGCCGGTTACTGCGGATGGGGTAGATACACAAATATTGCACCAGCAGGGATTCAAATTGCCCAAAGGCCAGTTTCGCCATTTTGATTTCCAGGAATCACCGGAGCTTGAAGAGCATGCTGGTGAGTCTTATCCCTACATCCTGACTACAGGGCGGCTGTTGGAACATTACAACTGTGGCTCAATGACCCGACGGACGCCAAATCGGGAACTGGTAGAAAGGGATGTGCTGTTAATTAATCCGGCAGATGCCGAGAGGGAAGGGCTGCTGGACGGCAGTTGTGTTGAATTGACCTCACCAAAAGGAACGACCCGCCTCCAATGTGAAATCAGCGATGAGGTAAAGACCGGTATTCTTTATACCACTTTCCACTACCCCGAAATTGCGATTAACCACCTGACCTCAGGAATATTCGACCAGGAAGCCATGACCCCGGAATATAAAGTGGTTGCGGTCAACATCAAGCCCATTCTGAAAACGGTAACTGCCCAGGAGCCTGTCGGGTTTGGTCGATCGTAGCGAGGGAAAGCAGATTTGAGTCAGATTTTTCGGTCTTTTAAAGAAATATGTTACCGCGTGTAACGCAAAAGAGCTGGGGATCTGGCCAAACTTGGCTTTTCCGCAGTAGAGCATGTTAAATCCGACAGGCTCCCGGGGAACGATGAGTCCGCCAACGGAGGTTCTACAGCATTTTCCTGAACACATGGGTTAAGAGTTGGCTTACCCCATGTCGCAGACAACTCCGGGCTACTATTTGATCTTAGGAGGAATTTGCATGACCAATCATGGTGGTCTTTAAGCCCAATTCTTCATCCAGTTATTTGAAGGTAATAATGGATTAACACATTAGTTGCTATACTATTAAGTGATACAGTAATTTCGAAAATAGTACTTAGTAGTGCAATTACAGCCAGTTAAGAAAATATATTTTGATAGCCAGAAGTTTCTGGTCAGGTAAATAGTGAGGGAGTTCTGCATGTCGGGGATAAAAAACTACAAGCTGAGTTTATTCGCAACCGTTACAGCTATATTATTATTTCCTGCTGTTCTTTTTGGGCAAGGGGCAGAGGATAACCTGTATTTTGATATTCGCTTAAGTGACGAAAAAAGTGCGGTGATGTCACTGCAAGCGCG
>JADFVZ010000031.1 GCA_015222805.1 Pseudomonadota bacterium | reverse complement strand
TGGATGGCATTCAGCATATCCTCATCGGTAATCAAGCCAACCAGTTCACTGCCATCCATTACCGGCAGTTGGGAAACGTCATACAGGCGCATGCGACCGAAAGCATTGCCCAGGGGTTCTTTTGGCCCCACCACGACGGTTTCTTTTTCATCCCAGGGCCGGGCAATCAAATCGCGAAGGTCACCAAAAAACGGGGTTTCCATTAAACCCTGCTCGCGCATCCAGCGATCGTTGTACACCTTGCTTAAATAACGGTTGCCGGTATCTGCCGCCAGGGTTAAGACTTTCTTAGGCTCGGTTTGCTCACGGCAATACTGTAATGCAGCGGCCAGCAGGGTGCCGGTTGAGGATCCGGCCATAATGCCTTCATGATGCAGCAATTCCCTAACGGTATGGAAGCTTTCGGTATCACTGATTGAAAAAGCCTTTTGCACCCGGCTGAAGTCGGAAATATCGGGCAGGAAATCTTCTCCAATACCCTCAACTTTCCAGGAGGCAGATTTGTCTTTATAACTGCCGGTATTAACATATTCGGTAAGGATTGAACCTTCCGGGTCTGCCAGGATTAGTTCCAGTTCGGGGGCATGCTTTGCTGCCCAGGCAGATATTCCAGCAAGGGTCCCGCTTGAACCAGCACCCAGCACTATGGCATCGAGGTCAGCATCCATCTGCCGCCAGATTTCCGGCCCGGTACTTTCTTCATGTGCAGCAGGATTAGATGGATTGGAAAACTGATTTACAAACCAGGCACCCTGACCGTCTCCACCGGCTTCGACCCCTGCATTAATCTCCTCCGCCAGGCTACGACCCATATCCAGGTAATATTCCGGGTGGCCACGGGCCACATCCGAGCGGGTCATTATCACCTCTGCCCCCATGGCTTTAAGCACAGCGATCTTTTCGTGGCTCATCTTGTCCGGAATCACCAGCAACAAACGATAGCCTTTTTGAGCGGCAACCAGTGCCAGTGCCAGGCCGGTATTGCCCGCTGTACCTTCAACTATAGTCATACCCGGCCGCAGGTCTCCTCGAGCTTCAGCATCTTCGATTAATTTTAGGCCGATACGGTCTTTCACCGAGCCACCGGGATTTTGCAGTTCCAGCTTGATATAGAGCTCACAGGGACCCGTGTCAAGATGGTTTATCCGCACGATCGGGGTTTCTCCTATGAGTTCGAGGATATTATTATAAATTGCCATTTTTGAGAGTGAGATCCTAAATCGACTGCTGCACTATGCAGATTATTTGCGGAAATGAAAAAATGCGACGAACCTGGGTCCGTCGCATTTTATTATAAAAGATATTTAGGGATAAGGAGTCGTTAACTCATCATTCGTTCAAGGTGGTCTTTACAGAGTAACTTTTCTTTTTTCATCTGGTGCAGGGCAATTTCATCAATCGGTCCGTTGGCTGAGTCAACCTCAAAAACACGTTTTTCAAGCTCCTGGTGTTTGTTATAGACCCTACGAAATTCAAGATTGTCTTTAAGTAAAGATTCCAGTTGATCCTGGCGGTGTTCGAACATAATTCGTCTCCTGTCTTAAATCATCAAATAAACGCGGCCATAAAAAAACCGCAACAGCGAACTGTGCGGTTTTATATGAACTCATTCAGGATTTTGACACAGCCGCAGATTATCACTGCCCTATTGTGCCTTGCGTACTTCATACGCTGAAAAATTTCCTGTTAAAGCTGAAACTATTCATATCCTGTTAATTACAATACTCCTCGTGGATGAATTCTTCAAGCTTCTTTACTTATCCAGTAAAATCACATCCACACGGCGGTTATTACTGCGCCCCTGTTCAGTCTCATTGCTGTCGATGGGGAAATCCTCACCCAGGCCGAGTGTTGTTAACCTCTCGGCAGATACCCCACTATCGACCAGCGCATCGTGCACCGATTTTGCCCGATCCTCAGAAAGTTTGAGATTGGTGGAAGCAGCTCCAACTGAATCGGTGTGCCCTTCTATACGGATCTTTTTATCCGGCTCACTCTGCAGCAACTCAGTGACTTCATTCAGGTTTTCCATTGCAGATACTTTCAGCTGGCTTTGGCCTGATTTAAACAAGACATCACCCAGGGTGACTACCACTCCTGACTCGGTCTGGCGCAGCTGCATATTCGCCAGTTGCCGTTGCAGGGTCTCGTTCTGCTGACCGGCCAGTTTAGCCTCCTGGCGCGCCAGCTCTGCCTGCACTGCCGTGGCGTCTGCAAGGTTGCGTGCGGCTTTGGCTTCGGCACGAGCATTTTTTGCAGATTTATCAGATTCCTGGCGTGACACTTCAGCTGTCTCGGCCAGTTGTCTGTTGTAATCAGCTTCTTCTGCCATGGCGGCATGCATCATCCGTGTACGCTCGGCCTCTCGCCTGGCACTGGACGCTTCGATAGTCTGGGCTTTAAGCAGCATCTGGTTTTGTTCTTCATCAAGCTCGATGAAGTCAGCGGACAGCTGTTCACGTTCCGCCAGGGCACGGGCTATACGGATACGTCGGTCTGCCATATATAAAAGGTGATCATGGCGGGCTTTATTTTGCCCGGGCTGTTCTGCTTCGCGTAGTGCACGCTCAGCATCTCCCAATGACAAAGGTGCGTATTTTCCCAGTTCCGGATCGGATTTAAGTTCATCCAGTGAATTCCGTAAACGTTCCAGGGCCAGGTCCTGTTGCGGCGCTGTAGCACAGGCTGTAAGCCCCGCGAGTAAAATCAATAGTGCTAATAGAGGTGTATATGCAAACTGTTTGTTGAGGAAATTCATTATTCAAACTCCCCCGGATAGGTTTTCTGCAGGCTGTTCTGCAGTTTCCCATTGTCACTACGTTTCTCATCGACCCGATCGCGTGCGATAGCAACCTGGGAACGGGCAATTGCAAGTTCTGCATTAATCTCAGCCTGTTCAATCAAATAATTAGCGTTACCTGAGTTGCCAAACTTAGTGGATCCCGCCTCGCTACGCGCTTCAGCAAGGCGTTCACGTGCATGGGTCAGTTCTGTCGGTGCATATTCCTCGGCACCTATGCGAACTGCCTGCTCAATCACCGCCTCAGCCGTTTCAAATGCCCGCGGTTGGGGTGCAGTACTGGCACAGGAAGTTATTAAAAATGCAACAACTAACAGCCATACAGTGAAAAAGAGGCGTTTATTCATGATTTAACCTATCAACTAAGCAGTAACTGCGTCCGGCTGGTTTTCCGGCAACGCTTTCTCGAATGCAGGAATTTTACGACAATATTCGACGATTGTCCTGATTCTTGGAAACTCTTCCAGCCCACAGTTAAAACGTTCCGCATTATATACTTGCGGAATCAGGCATACATCGGCCAGTCCGGGGGTATCCGCATGGCAGCATAGACCGGCAACCTGGCTATTTTCCAGCTGTGTTTCTATTGCCCGGAAGCCCTCTTTAATCCAGTGATGGTACCAGCTCATATAGCTGTCGCCTGGCATGGCGCCATTCTCATCTGCTTTCAGCCAGTTCATTACCCGCAGGTTATTCAGCGGGTGGATGTCACAGGCCACAGTTTGCGCCATGGCCCGCACCCATGCCCGCTGGTCAGGATCACTCGGTAATAATGCTGGCTGGGGGTGGCGTTCTTCAAGCCATTCAATAATAGCCAATGACTGGGTCAGGGTAATCCCATCAAGCTCTAAAGATGGAACCAGGCCTTGCGGATTGACAGCCCGGTAGGCCGGTGTTTTCTGCTCACCACCGTCGCGCACCAGATGCACCGACTGCTGCCGGTAGGGCAAAGCTTTTAAATTCAGTGCGATTCGCACCCGGTAGGCGGCGGAAGAACGCCAATAATCATACAACAGGATTTCAGACATTGAATTCGGGCCCTGTTGGTTAATCGACCGGGTGTTGAACGATGGTTTGGTCGATATCACCAAATATTGACTTGCCAGCTGTATCGAGCATTTCAATATGGATTCGATCACCAAAACTCATAAAAAGTGTTTCCGGTTTACCACTGGCGATAATTTCCAGCATACGTTTTTCAGCCAGGCAGGAAGCCCCGCGACCGGTATCCTGGTTGGCAATGGTACCGGAACCGACTATGGCACCAGCACACAGGGGCCTGGTTTTTGCCGCATGTGCAATCAACTGGGCAAAATTGAACTGCATATCAACACCGGCTTCAGGATTTCCGAAAAACTTATCATTCAAGTTGGTCAGCAACGGCAGGCTGAGGACACTGCTTTCCCAGGCATCGCCCAACTCGTCCGGGGTTACAAAAACCGGGGACAGTGTGGATCTTGGTTTAGAATGCAAAAACCCGAAACCCTTGGCAAGTTCGCCCGGTATCAGGTTGCGTAGGCTGACATCATTGATCAAGCCAACCAGCTGGATATGATCAGCCGCAGCTTCACTACTAACGCCCATGGGGACATCATCAGTGATCACTATGACTTCGGACTCAAAGTCGATACCATAATCTTCAGAGATCACAGCCACATCATCGCGCGGCCCGAGAAAACCGCTACTGGTACCCTGGTACATCAGCGGGTCAACATAAAATGACTCGGGAACTTCCGCACCGCGGGCTTTGCGCACCCGTTCTACATGCGGCAGGTAAGCACTGCCGTCAACAAATTCATAGGCCCGTGGCAACGGCGCAGCAAGAGCCTCAATATTCAAGGGCGTTGAATCTACTTCACCCGCATTCAGTTGCTCTGAGAGTGCATTTAACAGCGGTGCTGCCGTGTCCCAGTTATCCAGTGCAGCCTGCATTGTGGGTGCAATTGAGGCGGCACTGATATAACCATCCAGTTCACGGGAAACAATAACCAGGCTACCGTCGCGGCCGCCCTGTTTGAGTGATGCAAGCTTCATAAATCTATCCTTTAATATCGTTGTTGACTAATAACGCCAGGCAATAAGCTATAGTAGCCTACTATATAGTTTCAATCGTAACTATAATCAATTATTCAATGAAAATATCGCTTTTGGAGCATTTTATGCCTGCAGCCTTCGATCTTGAGGAATTCCTGCCCTACCGGCTTTCGCTGCTGTCGAACCGCATATCGGGTGCGATTGCCGACAGTTACAGGAAAAGTCACCAGATCAATATCTCCGAATGGCGAATTATTGCGATTCTCGGTCAATACCCAAACAGTACGGCAACAGATTTACAGCGTTATACCGCCATGGATAAAGTTGGAATATCGCGCACTGTAAAGCGCCTGCTTTCCCGCCAGTTAATATCTTCAGAAAACCATAAGTATGATGGCCGTGTGCGCAAACTAAAGTTGACCACTGCAGGCAAAAAGCTGCGCACCGAGGTTATTCCCAGTGCGCGTGCCTGTGAACAAAAATTAACTTCAGACCTGACGGTCAAAGAAGTTGAACAATTTGGTCGAATTATTAATAAATTGCTTAACGCCTGAACCCAGGCCAGGTCGGCGGGGAGAAATATTTTCCCAGTTTAGTTTATCCCCGGCCACTTGCAGGAGTATAATGCGCTCTCACCGCGACAGGCCGGGAAAAAACAGGCCTATCGCCAGGCAAACAGATACTAACGCCGACTAAATGCGGCGTCACCAGTACAAAACTTAATGGCGGGATACAGAAAATGTCAGCAACTGTTGCTTCTTTTTCAATTGAATACCACCAGTTCCTTGATCGCGACGGCCACCTTATCGGTGATGAAGTCCCGGAACTGGCCACAGACTTTGATGAGCTTATTTCAATATACAAGCTAATGGTCCAGACCCGGACCTTTGATTACAAGGCAATTGCCTTGCAGAGGACTGGCAAACTTGGAACCTATGCATCCTGCCTTGGTCATGAAGCAGTACAAATTGGTATCGGCTCAGCCATGCGAGCGGAAGACTGCTTTGCGCCCATGTACCGCGAATACGGTACCCAGCTTTATCGTGGGGTGAAAATGTCAGAGATCCTGCTCTACTGGGGCGGTGATGAACGCGGCAGTGATTTTGCCGGTCCGCGACATGATTTTGCCTGGTGTGTACCTATTGCCACACAGTGCCTGCATGCGGCCGGTGCTGCACTGGCCTTTAAATTACGCGATGAAAAACGCGTCGCAGTCACTGTTGTCGGCGATGGGGGCAGTTCCAAAGGTGACGTACTTGAAGCTATGAATGCCGGTAGTGCTTATGACCTGCCGCTGGTTATTGTCATTATTAACAACCAGTGGGCCATCTCGGTACCGCGTTCGAAACAGAATCATGCGAAAACCCTGGCTCAAAAAGGCCTGGCAGCAGGCCTGCCCAGTATCCAGGTGGATGGCAACGATTATATTGCCTGCCGCCTGGTGATGGAAGAAGCCGTTGAACGTGCACGCAATGGTGGCGGCACCACAGTAATTGAGATGATTACCTATCGCTTGTCCGATCATACAACTGCAGATGATGCCAGCCGCTACCGCCCGAACGCCGAGGTCGAAGAAGCCTGGAAATCTGAACCTGTAGCCCGCCTGCGCAGCTATCTGGAAAGCAAAGGCCACTGGGATGATACAAAACAGGCAGAACTGGAAAAACAGGCTGCTGAAATGGTTGATGAGGCAGTGCAGGTCTATATGAATACCCCTTCCCCTGGTATTGCTTCAATGTTTGACTACATGTTTGCGGAATTACCGCACGATCTACAGGCACAGAAAGAGTTTGCCCTGAAGGAGGCGGATAATGCCTAAGGTAGCGATGGTAGAAGCCCTCAGCATGGCGATGGCATCTGAACTGCGTGCTGATAAAGACATGCTCATTATGGGTGAAGATGTCGGCATCAACGGCGGGGTCTTCCGTGCCACCTCAAACCTGCAGGAAGAATTCGGAGACCTGCGGGTAATTGATACACCGCTGGCTGAAACCATGATCTGCGGAATGGCTATCGGCATGGCGGCCCAGGGCATGCGCCCGGTCATCGAAGCCCAGTTCATGGGCTTTGTATACGCCATGGTCGACCACATGATTTCGCATGCCGGGCGTATGCGCCACCGCACCCGCGGCCGCCTGACCTGCCCGATGGTGCTGCGCATGCCCTTTGGCGGCGGTATCCATGCACCGGAACATCATTCAGAATCAACCGAGGCCATGTTTGCACATATGCCGGGTATTCGAGTGGTTATCCCCTCTTCTCCCAGCCGGGCCTATGGCCTGCTGCTGGCTTCTATCCGCGATCCAGACCCGGTGGTTTTCCTTGAACCCAAACGTATTTACCGCTGGGGCAAGGAGGACGTCGAAGATGATGGTGAAGAGCTACCGCTGGATGTTTGCTTTGTCCTGCGTGACGGCGCAGATGTCACCCTGGTCAGTTGGGGCGCAATGGTTAAAGAAACCCTCCAGGCCGCCGACAAACTGGCGGAACAGGGAATCAGCGCAGAAGTCATCGATGTCGCTACCATCAGCCCGCTGGATATGGATACCATCATTGAATCGGTTGAAAAAACCGGTCGCTGTGTAATTATCTCAGAAGCTGCCCGTCACTGTGGGGTAGCCTCGGAAATTGCCGCTAATCTCGCCGATGCTGGTATCTATAACTTACTGGCTCCAGTAAAACGGGTTACAGGTTATGATACGGTGATGCCACTGTACCGCATGGAAATGAAATATTTACCCTCAGTTGAACGCATACTTAACACTGTTAAGAAGGTCTTTGAAGTCTCATGATAATTTTTAAATTACCCGATCTCGCTGAAGGTTTACCGGATGCGGAAATTGTTGAGTGGCTGGTCGCAGAAGGTGATGAAGTCAAAGAAGACCAGCCTATGGTTTCAATGGAAACCGCCAAGGCAGTGGTAGAGGTACCGAGTCCTTACACCGGCAAGATCGTTAAATTCTTCGGCCAGGCAGGTGATGTAATTGATACACATGCTCCGCTGGCAGGTTTTGAAGTCGAGGGCATGGAATCAACTGATACTGAAAGTGATGCCACAGAAGAAACACCTGCAGCCGAAACTGAAGACTCTGGTACGGTTGTCGGTGAAATGGAAACCAGCAACGAAGTGGTCAGTGATGCTGCCCTGGTCGGCGGGGTTAAAGTAACTCCCGCAGTTCGGGCCATGGCGCGCAAACTGAAAGTAGACCTCGCCAGTGTTCCCGCTACCGGTAAAGGTGGTGTGGTAACCGCAAAAGATGTGAAAGCCTATGCAGCCTCCCCGGGGGCAAAACAGGCATCTGCAGCTAAACCAGCAGCTGCCCCGGTTGTAGCCGGCCGCCCTGCCCGTCCAGTAGCAGCACCGGCACCGCGGGCTGAAGCCAGTGGTGAGTGGGAAAATATTCGCGGTACCCGCCGCACCATGGCACGTATCATGTCTGCAGCACAGGCCCAGGTGGTTGCCACCACTTTAATGGATGATGCGGATATCCATGCATGGCAATATGGCCAGGACATTACCGTGCGCCTGCTGCGCTGCCTCTGGGCCGGTGCCCAGGCCGAACCGGGATTGAATGCCTGGTACGACGGTGAACAAAATATGCGTATGCTGCATAAAGGCATGGATGTAGGCATGGCGGTTGATACCGCAGACGGATTATTTGTGGCCGCCTTACGCGATGTCCACAGTAAAACGCCTGCAGATATTCGGGTAGATATCAATCGCCTGCGTGATAACGTCATCAATCGCAGCATCCCGCCGGAAGACCTCAAGGATTACACTATTGTGCTATCCAATTTTGGGGTATTTGCCGGTCGTTATGCCACACCGATCGTAACACCCCCGTGTGTATCGATTGTAGCTGCGGGTAAGTTACGCAATGAAGTCGTGCCGATACTCGGTGGTTTTGAAGTCCACCGGACGATTCCCCTGTCGCTGACCTTCGATCATCGTGCCAGTACCGGCGGCGAAGCTGCCCGTTTCCTTAAGGCAATGATTGAGGATTTGGCGCTACCGGAGTAGGCTCACTCCCGTTTTCTGTCATCCCGGCCTTGAGCCGGGATCTCGTCAAGTAGCCACGGTGCACAGGGAGGTCCCGGCTCAAGGCCGGGATGACATACTAAAAATTAAAGCCAAACAGGGGTTTACATCCCCACTTACAATAAAACAACTATGTTGCTGCTTCACGTTTGGCAATAAACTCCAGCGCCATATCAATCCGCTTAAGGCAACGCTCTTTACCCACCAGCCACAATGTCTTATCTATCGATGGTGAAACACCGCTGCCACAAACCGCCACACGCAGAGGCTGGGCAATCTTACCCATATTCAAGCCCATTGTTTCTGCAGTATCAATAATCGCCTGGTGCAGGTTTTCCGGAGTCCATTCCTCAATTGCTTCCAGTGCAGCACGAATGGCTTCAACCGGTTCACGACTAACGGGACGCAGGTTCTTCTTAGCCGCATTGGCATCGAACTCTTCAAAATCTTCATAGAACATCCGGCTTTGCTCAGCCATCTCTTTCAGGGTTTTTACCCGTTCGGCCTGAACGCTGACAATATCGGCCAGTGCCGGGCCTGTGCTCGTGTCTATACCCAACAGTTCAAACTGCCACGCCAGGGCTTCAGCCACCTGTTCAGCCGGCAGGCTGCGCATCCAGTGCTGGTTGAGCCAGTTAAGCTTTTCGGTATTAAAGCTGGATGGCTTACGATTCACATCAGCAATATCAAACAAACGAACCATGTCATCGATACTGAAAATTTCTTCATCACCGTGTGACCAGCCCAGCCTAACCAGGTAATTCAACAATGCTTCGGGCAGATAACCATCATCCCGATACTGGGTAACACCAACCGCACCATGGCGTTTTGACAGACGAGCACCATCTTCTCCAAGAATCATTGGTACATGCCCGAACAGCGGTGGTTCAGCATCCAGTGCCCGGTAAATATTAATCTGTCGCGGGGTGTTGTTAATGTGGTCATCACCGCGGATCACATGGCTGATGCCCATATCCATATCATCCACAACAACCGTAAAATTATACGTCGGTGAACCGTCAGGGCGGGCAATCACCAGGTCATCCAGTTCATCGTTGGAAATAGTAATTGAACCACGCACCAGGTCATTCCATTCAACCTCACCCTCTAAGGGATTGCGAAATCGGGTAACTGGGGTAATCCCTGCAGGCGTATCTACAGGATCCATATCCCGGCATTTACCATCATATTTTGGCTTCAGGCCGGCTTCCATCTGCCCTTCCCGCAGTTTCTCCAGGCGTTCCTTGCTGCAGTAACAGGGGTAAGCCTCACCTTCAGCTTTCAATTGTTCTATCACTTCAGCATAACGGGGAAACCGATCCGTCTGAAATATTGGCCCTTCATCCCATTCCAGCCCCAGCCAGTTCATCCCATCCATAATCGCCTGGATCGATGCTTCGGTTGAGCGCTCTATATCGGTATCTTCAATCCGCAGGATAAAGCTGCCATCATTCGCACGGGCATGTAGATAGGAGAATAAGGCTGTACGGGCACCACCAACATGTAGAAAACCGGTGGGACTGGGTGCAAATCGTGTTCGAATAGTCATATTAATCAATCATTTTTGGGTAAAAAAATACCGCCCTCTGGGGGCGGTAGATTTTATCAGAATATAATCTAGCTAGACAACTAGATCATCGTGTATTTATGTTTCATTACAGGAAGTATCAGCAACATTCCTGATTATTTCATCATCACCGACGCTTTGTTCAAATGTACAGGAAAATGGCGACCTGGAAAAAATCAACTTAATTATGATGTCTGTATCGGCCGTGGTTACGCATTTAAAACTGGTTACACTACCACCCGAAATTGTGGTCGTACAATCTGAAAAGGTAACTCCGCCATCATCTGAAAATATGACATTGGTTGTTTTAACGGTGCCAAAATCACCAACTTCACCTACAACAGAGGGTTGTGCCACATTACTTTCCGCAATTTCACAACCACCATTATTGATTGAAAAGTTCTGGTCAACCAATACACCAATAAGCCCATTAACCGGCGAACCACTGTAGGGACAGGTTCCTGAATTAGTGAAATCAAGATACAGTACAGAATCGAGGATGTCGCAGTTATCCATATAACGAATAGCAGCTGAACAGAAGTTTTCACCGGTTTTGTTCAGCACACCCAGGTTACCGTGCCAGGAGGCAGCTATATAACAATTAAAATCACCATTGATTGGTATATCGGTTGAAGAAACAGCTGTATATTCCAGCCCGTTACTACCGGAGAACGTATCACCATCTTCGCGATAAATACAAAAACCAAAATCCGAGGTCAACACACGTAAAATAGTGAGGTCTGCCGGGTCACCATTAGTGGAAATATTACCCGAGATCTTTAGCAGGGGTTCTGTGGAGACAAATACCGGACTATACTCAGCATCACCCAACTTAAGCGCCGCTATCTGGTAAACACCATTTTCAATATAAATAAATGTTCCATCATTGTTATTAATACCAGCACCCGCGAAAAGAGTATCACCATCATCAGCCATTCGTCCACCACCAGAGGGCGGAGGTACAGCACCCACTGTTATCAATTGACTGAGATCGGTAATATCTCCCCGGGCTGCTGCTGCAACCGGATTATCCCAGGCAATAAGACTGGCAACAAACACACTTTCCTGGCTATTATCACTATCTGTCCAGCTGACTGTAATTTTAGCGGTGAGATATTGTGTATCTGCAGTTGTATAAGCTGAGCCTACCGCATGGCCACTGATAACACTGGCAATAGTGAAGGTTGCATTCTGACCCGAATAAATTGATGACTGGTTAAAAACTTTATCCCCGGCAACATAGAGGCTTGCGGACGTTTTGATAATATCTGTCTTGACCGCTAAATCCCGTAACTGCTCCATCTTTTGCTGGGCAAGATGGGCAGCTTCAGAGCGAGTTCGAGAGTCACTGCTGGTTGTGAGCAGGTCTGCCTGGAAAATTGCCAGGGCCAGCAGGCCAACACCGCCAACCGCCATAGCGATTAGGGCATCAATCAGGGTTGCACCGCGCATTTTCTTATGTGTGTAAATATTCATTATAAAATACCTAAATTAATCTATTCCTTATTTATCAGAAAAGTGCCCGATTAAAAATCACGCCAGCTGTTAGACATCTTGCTAGCAATATGATTATTTGCAAAGCCGCCTAATACATCTGAATCATAAGTAATATTCAATGTACCATTTATATTTACGTCTTCTTCTACAATGACAGAGCCATATACATTAAAAGTGCCGTTTGCATTCCACACTGGTGAATCCGCTAAATCGCCAATAACGTATAAGATTCCGTATAAATCAACCGTACCATTTGAACGGAAACTACCATCTACAATCAATATAACCGGTGCAATCTCACCTCCCTGGCCAAGACAGGACTCTGATGAGGGATCGTAGTCAACTGTACAGCCAATGGTTGTATTTGCATTCAGGTTTGTTGTACCTGTTATCCAGATCAGCTGGTTATTATTGAATGAAGCAAGATCCAGCTGGGCTTCATCACCCGGGACCAGTTCAATTGCCTGGGAGTGAATCAGTTCCTTACTACCATTAAAGAAATTCGAAAAGAACTCATCTCCGCTTAAGGCAGCCAGCCTGCTGTCGTGGTCAACAATATCAACACCCATGGTGGTTCTATTTGAAACCTCCTGAATGCCGTTATTACCATCAGAAATAAAAGTACTGCCGGCACCGGTAATGGTTGCGTTATTTCCTGACCATACTGTCGCATTGGTTTCATAATTTCTAATATCCCCGGTACCGCCTATGGCAACATTAGTTCGTGTGATCAACGGGTAAGGTGCACTTCCTCCGGTTAGCGGAGCAATCAGTCGCTCTTCATATACAACCCGGGACCCAAGGCCATCATCACTGGTGCCTGTTGATGTAATTAAAACATGCTCATCACCAAGCCCTCCGGGGGTAGCGGAGAGGTTTACAGTAGGAACAGGCAAAGAGGGATCAACCGCAACACCCGCCATGATATTTGTATCATGAGCACCGTCACCATCGTGGTCATACCCGCTTCGCAGGTAATCTTTAGCAAATTGCAATCCGGCCTCAGCGTTTTCGTACGCGGCCTTTTCACGTAACAGGTTTGAACTGACGTGCTGCTCATTGATAACCGCACGGGCGGTTAATATGGTTACCATGCTGATAAGTAACAGCATTACAATAGTTACAAACAGCGCTATTACCCCGCGTTGTTTGTGTATTTGAATTTGATTGTTAATCTTCATTGAACCTTCTCGCTAAATCAAATTGTGGTCACTAAATCATTTCGTATCCGAACTGACTCTGTGATTGTGCTCTCAATGTTATCAGTAGCATAGTTAGTGGACCGGCCTGTAATCGAGATTTGAACTTCCCGAATGGTGATATACAAATCGCCACTGGCCATGCCGGCAGTTGAACAACCCGCCATTACCGTAGACTCCTGTACATTGACACAACGAAAATTAGTGACATCAATAACAAAATTTGTCACTGTCATACTATTGTTATCAGTTAAAGGATCTCCGCTGGAGATCGATGCGCATGAATTTGGATCATTTTTCATCACCAATACCCCACTACGCAGCTTGAATCCTTTTTTCCTGGGGTCGGTTGAATCGTCCTGATCATCGTCATAACTATAGATAAAACAATTGTTCGCAGTATCAAACGCCAGGCTATCTGTCGAGTCAGAAGAATAGCTTGCCCGCCTGACTTCGTTCACCATCAACTGCATTACCGCGGTCAAATCCTGATTTAACTTTGACGCCCTTAATGTATGTGAGCTGTTCTGCAGGGTGGCCAAAAACATTGCCAGGGAACCGCCAATGACGATAATCCCGACAACGAGACCAACCATTAACTCAACCAGCGAAAACCCCCGCTGATCCCGATTAATAAACCTACTATTCATCATTATTAACAAAACCCTAGTTTGTTGTGATTAACCCGGCAGCATTTACACTTATTGTCCTGGTATTACTATTTAATGTCACAGTGTAAGTCGGCGTAGCATCAGGCAAGCCCACGACCTTATCAAAGGTAATATCACCACCGTTCGCATTGGTAAGGATAACATCGTCAAATTCTGAACCAGCCACGGTTACGACTTGTCCATCAATTGTGCAATCTGATGCGGAACAATCACAACTACCGGCATTATCGACGAGGCCATAACACCAGTCGCTGCCCGGGGTTATTTCAAAGGTAACCGCTACATTCTGCTTTATTGCTTCAGACTTCGCCCGTTGCAAGCCCAAATGTATGCTGCTGGCCGCTCCCTCAAGGTGCCGACGTTCAATCGCATCTTTAAATGACGGTGTCGCCAGCGCCAGGATGATCACTAAAACCACCATTGTGATCAACAGTTCCATCAGGGTAAAGCCTTTAATTGCTTGATTGTGCATTATTCTTCCACATCCGCTATATTTCTATTATAGAATAGTTACTTAATTCTATTTCACCGTCTATCTGCCAATAAACACCACTCACCAGATAGCGGCCACACAAAATACCGTTGCTGGAGTATTGTTGTACCAACACAAAACGGTTATGGAAGTATACGACATTGGGTATTCGTGTAATGAAGAATTCTAAAGGCTTTACTCTTATCGAGTTAATGATTGTTGTGACAATAGTTGCCATTCTGCTATCACTTGCTGTAAGTAATTATTCGGAGTATGTCGACCGTGCACGCAGGGCTGATGCAAAAAACGCACTGCTCGGGCTACAATTGGGCCAGGTAAAGTGGAGGAGCAACCACACCACTTATTCCGGTACAGTCACTGATGTTTATCCATCGACTACATCCGGAGACGGATATTACACTATTGCAATATCCGCAAACTCATCTACTGCGTTTACTGCCACTGCAGCACCAAAGGCAGGTACCATCCAGGCAGGAGATAGTTGCGGCACATACACAATCACCCAGGCCGGGCCAGATATTAGTACAGCCGCCAAAGAAACATGCTGGGATAAATAGCTAATCACCCCCGAATCTAATAATCCGTTAAAATAGCCTCAATCTCCCTTGAGGCTTTTTTTTGAATACATTTTTCAAAACCTTCAGCAAGCTATTAAGCACTCCTTTTGCAGCAGTGCTTACGCTGCTGTTATCGCTGTTGTTTATTACCTCGGGAAATGATGAACTCAGCCGGGTGGAACAAATCCAGGCACGTGGATACCTGACCATGATTACCCGTAACGGGGCAACTTCCTGGTACCTGGGGCGGGACGGGGATACCGGTTTTGAGTACGATCTGGTTAAGGGTTTTGCCGATTCTCTCGGGGTGGCGGTTGAAATACTACCAGCCGAACGTTTCCAGGATCTTTTTCCAATGCTGGAAAGTGGTGAGGGCGACCTCATTGCTGCCAATGTAAGCCGCACACCCGAGCGTGAAAAATCCCTGGCTTTTGGCCCAGATTATGAAACTGTTGAATCAGTGGTGGTTTATCGGCGCGGTTATAAACGGCCACGTAAAATGACTGACCTGATCGGAAATCGGGTCCGGGTTATTACCGGTTCAAGCCATGAAGCGGAATTGACTGAGGCCAAAAAGGCCGAGCCGCAACTGCGCTGGCAATCTGATGCAGACAGTAGTGCAGAGGATCTGTTTACGGCGATTGCCGAAGGCATTATCGATTACGCTATTGTTGATTCGCTGGTTTTCGATATTAATCAAAGCTATTTCCCCCTGGTCAGGAAGGGCTTCGCCTTAGGTAAAGCCCATCCGCTAGCCTGGATAATATCAACAGGAGACGACAGCCTCATCGAAGCCAGCCGGAGCTATTTTGAGGAACTTGAAAACAGCGAGCAGCTAGCCCAGTTCAAACTGAAGTATTTCCAGCAATCAAACCAGCTGGGACATGTCGGCATGTATACCTTCATGGCACAGTTGAAAAAACGCCTGCCTGCGGTCCTGCCAATCTTTATTGAAGTCGCTCAAACCCACAATCTGGAATGGGAGCTATTGGCGGCCATGGGTTACCAGGAATCCCGTTGGGACCCGGATGCGGTTTCAGCCACGGGGGTTCGCGGAATTATGATGTTGACCCAGCAAACTGCCATTGAACTTGGCGTTGCTGACCGTGAAGACCCTGGCCAGAGTATTGAAGGTGGTGCCCGCTATATCAATATGATGTTGCGGAAAATCCCTGAACGGATCCCGATGCCAGATCGCCTGTGGATGGCGCTGGCGGCGTACAACCTCGGTTATGGACACCTGGAAGATGCACGACGGCTGACACAGGGACAGGGGGGCGATCCGGACAGCTGGGCCGATGTGGAAGACACCCTGCCCCTGCTCAGCCAGGAAAAGTGGTACTCAAAAACCCGTTATGGTTATTCCCGTGGATATGAAGCGGTAGATTATGTGAAGAATGTGCGTGAGTACGCCGAAACCCTGCGCTGGATGCAGGATCGCAATCATCCGGCCCTGGGCCGGGCGAAAAATGACCGGATTGATACGTAAATAGAGTAATTGAAAAGATAAGTACGAGATACCGGGTCAAGCCCGGCATGGCGGAGTTTCTTTTTTTAGGTCAGATACCGGGTCAAGCCCGGTATGACGGGTTCCTTTTTTAGGTCAAATATGGATCTAAGCCTGATATATCACACCAGGTTTGTCATCCCGGCCCCCGAGCCGGGATCTTCTCTGCACAGCATAAATTTGAAACAGGATTCAGCCCTCTTTCAGTTACACCTCTTACAGGTGACTCCACACGCATTTCCCGTCACTGGCTTTTTCTATGTCTTCAAGGCGTTGTTTGTGCAGGGCCAGTTCGGCAGCACTAGCTCGAATCACTGTAACCTCACCGCGCTCAGCCGCCGGGATGATATCTATATGATGATCTTCTGTATCCTGACCGGCAATACTTAAACCTAAATCTGTTTGTCCACCAGTCATTGCCAGGTAAACATCAGTCAGTATCTGTGCATCCAGCAAGGCACCATGCAGGGTTCGACTGGTGTTGTCGATATCGTAAAACTTGCACAGGGCATCCAGTGAATTACGCTGTCCCGGACGCATCTCCCGCGCCATCAGCAGGGTATCTAAAATGCTGCAGTTATCTTTGACCTTGCCATAGCCCTGATCCAGCAGGGACAGCTCATAATCAAGGAAACCCAGATCGAATGAAGCATTGTGGATGATCAGTTCCGCGCCATCGATAAAGTCCATAAACTCGCTGACGATATCGGTAAACAGGGGCTTGTCTTTGAGGAAGTCATTGCTTATGCCATGGACCTCCATGGCCCCTGCTTCCACTTCCCGTTCAGGGTTAAGGTAGAAATGAAACTGTTGCCCGGTAGGCTGGCGCTCCAGCAACTCAAGCGCACCGATTTCAATAATCCGGTGCCCCTGGGTGACCTCAAGGCCGGTGGTTTCTGTATCTAAAACAATTTGCCGCATAGTTTTTTATTTCATCTATTATCGATTATGTGGAATAGCTGAACGCGCCAGTTCATCCGCCCTTTCGTTGTCTACATTGCCGCTGTGACCCTTGACCCAGTGCCAGTCAATATCATGCCTGTGCATGGCTTTTTCCAGCCGCTCCCATAAATCACGGTTTTTCACCGCTTT
>JADFVZ010000030.1 GCA_015222805.1 Pseudomonadota bacterium | reverse complement strand
TTCCAGCCGACAAGCCCGACACCAACCCCGGCAACTCCACCAACAATAGCCTGTGAAGTGGATACCGGAATACTTGAAAAGGTAGCCAGGGAAACGAAAAGACCTGCTGATAGCAAGGCGATTAATATAGCTTTATCCGGCAGGCGGTTATCCGGAAAGTATGCATGGAACTCCGCGCCGGCGCTGGTGCTATTGTATTTCTCATAGGTCTGCGTATCGGAGATAACAATCCCCTTGCCGACAGTTTTCATCACATGGTGTCCCTGCAGAACACCACCGAGGATAACAAACACAGCCATTATCGCGACAGCTTTGCGATAGGAAATAATCTGTGCACCGACCGTAGTACCAATACAGTTGGCTGCATCATTGGCACCAATATTCCAGCCGACGAAAAAGCCGGCAAAAATCATAACCAGGGCTAGAAATAATTCCATAACTACTTTATAAACAAAGAAGCTCCAACAAAAGTATAGAACAATGCCTGATCCCGTGTTGTGGTATTTCCCAATCCCCTCAGTATGGATAATTATTTCGATTTAGCGATGATAATCAGTTATCCTGAGCGCCTGAGACTAACTGCCGCTAGAGCCTGAAATCATGACCATACAAACTGATCAACCACAGTGGGTGTCGCAAACCCTGCAACAGGGTTTTACTGCACTGATGAAAGGTGATTTCCAGACTGCCGGTGAATGCTGCCGCAAGGTCCTCAGCGCCAACCCAAAACTGGTCCAGGGACACTTCCTTGTTGGCTTAATTGCAACAGAGTTAAAAGACAACCGCACTGCCATTGGTGCTTTTGGCTCGGTGACTAAATTGGAGCCGTCACATGCGGCTGCATGGGCACAGTTGGCGAGGCTGTTTATCAGCCTGGGACAGGTTAACCGGGCAGATAAGGCACTGGATGAAGCAGTCAGGCACAACGATAATGACCCGATAGTAGAAGACCTGGTTGGCACGGTATACCAATTGCTGGGCGACCAGCACAGCTCCCTCGACTGGTATACCAGGGCATTATCTAAATCTCCCGAAAACATCCAATATTTAATCAACCATGCAAATGCACTGGTCTACCTTGGTCGTACCGAAGATGCAACGGCCGACCTTGAGCAGGCACTAAAACTACAGCCCTTCAATCCACAGGCACACTGGATACTGGCATCAACCCGAAAAGCTAAAACCACATCACATATTGATGCGATGCAAAAAATTGCTGACTCCCCGCAATTACAACATGCCGGTAGTGCTTTTATTCACTACGCCATCGGTAAAGAATACGAAGATCTGGAAAACTGGCAGCAGGCATTTACAGCTTTTGCCAATGGGGCTGCCGCCCGCCGGCAAGCCCTGAAATACGATGAGTCCCTGGAAATTGCCATGTTCAGTGAACTGGAGCGACTATTCACTGTAGCATGGCTTGATGACGACACAGATCAAAACCAGGGCCTTGAAGATGATTCGCCAATATTTGTCCTTGGACAACCACGCACAGGAACTACCCTGATTGAACGTATCATCACCAGCCACTCACAAGTCCAGTCAGCGGGTGAACTGCAGCAGTTCGGCCTGGCTGTCAGGCGCCTGGGAAATTATCAGGAAGCCCAGCGTTTCAGCCCTAAATTATTTACCCAGGCAGTTGGAATATCCATGCCGGAACTGGGTGAAGCCTATATGCGTTCGAGTGAGAAAATGCGCGGTAGATTGCCCCGCTTTGTAGATAAACTGCCCAGCAATTACCTCTACCTGCCACTCATACTAAAGGCGCTGCCAAACGCGAAAATCATCCACCTGACCAGAAACCCCATGGATGCCTGCTTCGCCAGCTTTAAGCAACTGTTTGCAGATGCCTATCCACATTCTTATGACCAGGTAGAAATGGCAAGGCACCATGCCCGCTACCTGCAGCTTATGCAAACCTGGCGACAACGCTTTCCCGGACGTTTCCTTGATGTTTCATACGAAGAGACTACCCTCGACCTGGAAACCAACGCCAGGAGGATCATTCAACACCTGCAACTGCCGTGGGAAGACGCCTGCCTGCACTTCCATCAGCAACAAGGCGCAGTCGCCACGGCCAGTGCTGTTCAGGTCAGGGAGCCTGTTCATACCCGATCTATTAACCGCTGGAAAAAATATGAGCGGCAGTTACAGCCTATGTTGAATGCTCTTCTTGTCGCGGGAGTTGACCTACCTGCATAAATTAGCCGTAATTTTAATTGAACTTTTATTCGGTTTATGGCTAAATGTAAATAACTTTAATAAGAAAAGTTATAAATACAAATTCCAATGAGTCGTAGAATGATGCAGCAATCTGCTTTTTTTATCGATTAATCATTAACTTAAATGAACTGAAACGGGACCGAGCATGACAGCAAAACCAGGAAAAACATCTGTAACAAGCCAACCGGAAAAACCTGCGCAAGCACAATTAACCCAAACCCTGCTGGTTCGTTCCTTATCAGCTGCGATCATGGTCACTGCCCTTTCTACACCTCTGTATGCACAAGAAGGTGAAACCGGAAGCGATAGCACCGAGGTCAATAATCGCACCCTCGAAGAAGTCATAGTGACGGCGACAAAAACCAAAGAGTCGATACAGGATGTACCCCTGGCTATTTCAGCTTTTGACGGCAATATGATGCGCGATGTCCAACTGGACGATGTCAAGGACCTGGCCAGTATTACACCGGGTGTAGACGGTAACAGCCACGATAGTTTTATCGATTCCATTAGTGTTCGCGGTATCCGTACCAATGACTTCGGTGTTGGTGGAGATCCTTCCGTTGGTTTCTTCAAAAACAACCTGTATGAGGGGCGCAATGGTGTTGTAGTTTCCAGCCTCTACGACATGGACCGTTCTGAAGTACTACGTGGTCCGCAAGGCTTCCTGTTTGGCAGGAATGCTATCGCCGGGGCATTCAGTTCTTTCACAACCCGCCCCGACCAGGGTGGCCGAGATGGTTATTTTGAACTGGATATCGCAGAACGCTCACATATAGCTTTTGAAGGTGGAACGAATTTCACCTTAACAGATAACTTTTCCATGCGTGCCGCAGCCTACCATTCAGAAGAAGACGGTTATTCCAGGAATGCCTACGATGGAAAAGACTATATCGGCCACGATAAGAGCAGCATAAGGCTGTCCGGGCTGTATGAAACAGACAATCTCTCGGTTTTCACCATGTTTGAATATGAAGACCGAAAACAGTCTGGCTCGATATATCGAGCTACCGGCCTTGATAACACCTATGCCACATTGCAGGACATCCAGGCCTTCAACATGCCGCGTGACGGCCGCGATTTCAACAGTGACCTGAACCTGGGTAATACCGATGAAGGCGAAATCTTTAACTTCGGCATGGAAATCCAGTACGACATGGACTGGGCCACACTGGTTTCAAATACCGGTTATAAAGATCATGACTACTTTTATGCAGAGGATTTCGATAGTACACCGATTGCAATCAATGGTTACCAGCAGGATCAAAGCGGTACCTATTTCCAGCAGGAATTACGCCTGCAATCGAATAACGATGGTCCTCTTTCGTGGTATGCGGGAGCATCCTACTACCAGGAAGAAATTGATGTGCTGTTCAACCAGGCGGGTGATGAAGAAGTATTCTGTGCCTACTACGGTGCCTACTATGGTGTCGATAATTGCTCAGACTACTTTTCCTACTGGCAGGACTACTATGGTCCCTCATACGGCATTCCCAACTTTGTTGCCAGTTCTGACGGCAGCCTGACCGAAGCGAATGATATCCGCGCCAAAAATTCCGGCTGGGCCGCTTATGTAAATGTTGATTACATGTTTAATGATCAGTGGGATGCCAGCCTGGGTATGCGTTACACCTATGATAAAAAGAAATTCAGAAACTGGGCATTACCCGTTGAAAGCCTGCTGGGTCCCTTCTTTATCAATGGTTTTACCAGCGATGGTTATCTGACTGATACTAAGACATGGGATAAATTTACCCCGCGCCTGTCAGTCCGCTACCGCCCGAATGATGACACCATGATTTATGCCAGTGCCACCGAAGGTTATAAATCTGGTGGTTTCGGGACCTTCTCAATTGATCCGGCCATCTACCAGTGGTTCGGTGACGGCCCCGACGACCCAATCACCCAGTCTGATGGCTTCCGCCCAGCACCGTTTAAACCGGAAACAGTGACTTCATTCGAACTAGGTTTAAAGCAAACAATTTTTGGCGGGAATAGTCGTTACAGCATTTCTGCATTCGCCTATGAATATGAAGACCTGCAGGTCACATACTTTGACCAGGGCACTAAAGTAGACAATGTGGGTAAAGCCAGCGCACATGGACTCGAGTTCACCTTTAATACTTTAATGGGTGAGTACTTTGACCTCTACCTCGGTGCTTCATGGCTCGATAGTGAAGTCACTGGCCTGGAGTTGATTTGTGATGCTATTGGCCCTAACGGCTATGCCAACCCCAGCCGTTGTGAAGGTCAGCGAATTTGGTGGTCACCGGAATATACGGCAGTGGCTCTGTTGAACGGACATATAAATGTGGGAGGCGGTGAAATATTTGGTAACCTGCAGGCCAATTATGAGTCCGAACGTGGCGGCGGCTGGTCAGATCGTGCAGAATCCATCCTCGATTCCAATACCCTGCTTGCCTTGCGGGTTGGTTACCGAATGGACAACAACTGGACTTTCACAGGCTACATTGAAAACCTGACCGACGAATTGATTTATGATGGTTCCGCCAATGATTCGGCAATCCAGCCAGCTATGTATTTTGGTCCGAACGCGCCGAGGACTTTCGGTGTTAAAGTGGGATATAGTTGGGATTAGAATTAAATAGCACTCATAAAAAAACCCGCAGGCATAAGCTGCGGGTTTTTTTATATCTAATTATTGCTATTTTAAGCCGGCTGCTTTGAGAGGTATTCACAGAGCATGGTTTTCAAATCTTCAAGGGTGCGCACACTACGTGTTTTGTTCTGGTTAACAATAACCAATAACAGGGCATGACTCATTTCCAGCATCAAACGCCCTACTCTATCCAACTCATCATTACTGGCTTTTAATCCCAGGCGCTTAAAAACCCCGATCAGGCCGCTAATAATAATTTCATCATGACGTTCATCCAGTTCATGCAGTTCAGGCACGGCGAACATTGCCTGCACCAGTGGCAGCACTGAAATTTGCTGGTGGTATACCCTGAGCATTTCGTCACAATACTGATCGACAAAGCCATCAATACCCAATTCCTGCATATCCCAGGTTTCAACCGCCTCAAGTACACAGGTCATATCCTCCAGCCAGCGTTCACCTACCGTGTAGAGGATGGCAAATTTATTCGGGAAATAATGGTAGACCGAACCCACGGAGATTCCTAACTCCTGGGCAATCAGAACCGTTGTCAAATCGTCCAGGCCGACTTCCGCCAGCAATCTGGCAGTGGCATCCAGGATTTCGTTGATACGCTTCTGTGAGCGCTTCTGCTGCGGCGCCCGGCGACGCTGGAGTGGGTTTTTTGTTGTCATTGTCTTATTGTGGGTCTCACATTTCCGGGATGACGATAGAGGGTAATACTACTCGCATTTCTCACTCACCCGTCATTCCGGGTCGGCGAATAGCCGAATCCGGAACCCAGTGTTTTAGCTAACTGAAAATAATACTACCCGTATTCCTGCTAAAACACACCATCTATCACAAAACAATCCATGTCGATTTAAGTTCCGTATATTTTTCCAGTGCGTGAATCGATTTATCCCTACCATTGCCGGATTGTTTGAAGCCACCAAACGGCATGGTCATATCACCTCCATCCCAGGTGTTAATCCACACAGAACCTGAACGCAAGGCTTTGGCTGTTTTGTGAGCTTTGGAAATATCACGAGTCCAGACCGCAGCAGCAAGACCGTACTCGCTGTTGTTGGCCAGGCGGATAGCTTCTTCCATGGTTTCGAAAGTAATCACAGAGAGCACCGGTCCGAAAATTTCCTCATGGAAAATCCTGCACTCTTCATCCACCTCATCAAAAATAGTGGGCTCTATGTAGTAACCACCACTTTCCTGGCGTACCCGGTTGCCGCCGTGGATCAATTTTGCGTTGCACTTACCGTCGTCAATAAAGCCCAGCACTCGATCCATTTGTCCTTCATCAACTATGGCTCCCATAAAGCTGTCCGGATCCAGTGGGTCGGCCGGCTGCATGAACTTGCTCGCAGCAATGACTTTCTCAACAAACTCATCCTTGATGGATGCCTCCACCAGCAGGCGTGAACCTGCAGTACAAACTTCGCCCTGGTTGTAGAAAATAGCTCCGGCAGCCGCTTTAGCGGCAGTATCCATATCCGGACAGTCAGCAAATACAATGTTGGGGCTTTTGCCACCGCATTCTGCAAATACCCGCTTCATATTTGACTGTCCGGAATACTCCAGCAGTTTTTTGCCAACCCCGGTCGAACCGGTAAAGGCAATACAGTCGATATCCATATGTAGCGCCAACGGCGTACCCACTTCGGGACCAAAGCCGGGCAGCACCTGGAACACCCCGGCAGGAATCCCTGCTTCAAGTGCAATCGCTGCCAGCCGAATCGCACTCAGTGGTGATTTCTCAGAGGGTTTTAGAATGATGCTGTTACCGGTAGCCAGTGCCGGACCCAGTTTCCAGCTTGCCATAAGTAAGGGGAAATTCCAGGGCACAATAGCGGCAACCACACCGATGGCTTCGCGGGTAATTAAACCAATAGTATCGCGTGAAGTCGGAGCCACCTCATCGTAAATTTTATCTACGACTTCACCGCACCAGTTGATACAGCGAGCGGCACCGGCAACATCCACAGCCAGGCTTTCACCAATCGGCTTACCCATATCCAGGGTTTCCAGCAAGGCCAGCTCTTCACTGTTCTGCAAGATCAATTCAGCAAACCGAATAAGGACCTGTTTACGCGCAACCGGCGATTTATGTGACCACACACCAGATTCGAAACATTCGCGGGCGATATTCACTGCTTTGTCTACATCAGCCTGGCCGCAGGAAGCGACCTGGGCAATAATCTCTCCGCTGGCCGGGTTCACACAGGCAAACGTTTCACCTGATGCGGCGTCGACGTATTTGCCATCAATAAAGACTCTGGTTTCAATGCTCAATTTGGCAGCCTTTGCATGCCATTGTTGTGAAGTATTCATGTTTATCCTCAGTTCTGTGTTTGTGGTCTTAAAGCTTATCGCGTAACGAATAGTACAGCATGCCGGCTACCAGTCCCGGCCAGCGCAACAACGTACCACCCGGAAATTTCAAGATTGGCAGGCTGGCCATTACATCAAAACGCTCAGCGGTACCGCTGATGACTTCCGCCAGTAGTTTCCCGGCAAAAGTTGCTGTGGGCAAGCCGTGGCCGGAGAAACCCTGAGCGTAAAAGATATTGCCTGAGATACGCCCGAAATCAGGCATCCGGTTGAGGGTGATGGCCAGGGTTCCACCCCAGGCATAATCAATTCGTGTGTCTTCCAATTGGGGGTATATCCGTAGCATATATTTACGCACGAATTTCTTCAGGTCCCGGGGGAAACGTGGACTGTAATTTTCCCCACCGCCGAACAACAGGCGATTATCTGCGGACAATTTCCAGTAATTGATCACAAACAGGGAGTCCTGCAGTGCCTGGTCATCACGAATAAGTTCCCGTGCCAGCCCTTCAGGCAAGGGCTCGGTTGCCAGCATAAAGTTGTTGATCGGCATAATCTCAGGGGCGATTTCCGGCATCAGTTTTTCCAGGTAACCATTACAACCGATGACCACAAATTTAGCCCTTACCCTGCCCCCGGCAGTTTTAATAACAGCCGTTTCACCCTTCTCGATATCTGTTACCCGAGAGCCTTCAAAAATCTTCACCCCGGCCTTATCAGCTGCTTTCGCCATCCCCAGCAGGAAATTTAGCGGGTGCATATGAAGGGAAGGTTCATCCAGCATGCCGGCATGGAATTTTCCGGAACCTACCATTTCGCGGATTTCTTCCTTTTCTATAAAACGGCTGCCCTGGTAATTGTATTTTTCCTGAAGATACTCAACGCCTTCCCGCAAGTAATCCACATCACCGGGTTTAGCCGCAACGTGGAGGATGCCGCGCTTTAAATCACAGTCAATTTCATGGCGCTTGATCAGGTCTTCGAGAAGCTCCACCGCCTCGAGTCCCATTTCCCAAAGCGTTGTAGCCAGTTCATGGCCCAGGATTTTCTCCAGTTCAGCCTGTTCTTTTCGCTGACCGGTGCCGGCGTGGCCACCATTGCGTCCTGAAGCACCCCAGCCAAGTCGATTGGATTCTAGCAACACCACCCGGTAACCCTTTTCTGCCAGGTGCAGTGCTGTAGAGACCCCGGTATAACCGCCACCGACCACGCAGACATCCGTCTCAACATCACCTTCAAGTGGTGGGTATTCAACTGCATATCGAAGACTGGCAGCATAATATGAATCGGTATGATCCTGTGCTGGTTTGACTGTCTGCATTAATATTTCTCGTTCGTATTCCAGGCATTTGTAGCGCAATAATTCATGCCAGCTATTAGAATTCCTGGATTTTCGTTTCAGTTAAATTTAGAATATATTTGAATATTACTTCGGTTTCTGATTGAATACCAGTCTGAGATTAAAAAAATAGACAAAATATGAGTGATTCGGCACTGCTAATTGGCGCAATAGCGGACTATAAAATATTGGAACCCCATGGATTTCACATGGCGGGTGACAAGTACCTGCGTGCATTAACCCAAACGATGAACGCCTTGCCGGTCATCCTGCCGGTAATGTCTGCTGAGATTAATACCCATGCCCTGCTCTCACGACTGGATGGGCTGTTGCTGACCGGTGGCTACTCAAATATCGAACCACATCATTATGCTGAGACGAATATTGAAACAGACCCCTTGCGTGACCCGCACAGGGACAGTGCTTCGTTTGCACTGATCAGCGCAGCTATTGAAATGAAGCTGCCCGTATTTGGAATCTGCCGGGGCTTCCAGGAGATAAATGTGGCGCTGGGTGGCAGCCTCTATCAACAGGTACAAATAGAATCAGGACTGGATGATCATCGGGAAAAAGATGGTGATGACCTCAATACCCAGTATGGACCTGCCCACCCGGTGATCCTTAATGACGACAGCTGGTTGCGGCAATGCGCCGACAGCGATAATGTCATGGTAAATTCACTGCATGCCCAGGGTGTGAAGCAATTAGCCCGGGGTTTGCAAATCGAAGCTGTTACCGAAGATGGGCTGATCGAGGCTTACCGTCTAGCGGATAACTCACAGTTTTTATTAGCGGTACAATGGCACCCAGAATGGCGGGTAATGGAAAACCCTTTTTATCAGTGCACCTTTAAACTATTTGAACAAGCCTGCTTGAAATACAAAGCAGACAGGAAGTCCTGACCATGAAAAAAATAGATAACTGGCTCAAGGAAAACCGGATCACCGAGGTTGAATGCCTGGTACCGGACATGACCGGCAATGCCCGCGGCAAATTTATCCCCGCAAACAAGTTTGTTAATGAAGAACTGCATATTCCCGAAAGCATACTCATACAAACCGTTACCGGTGACTGGCCGGATGAATACGATGATCTGGTTGATCCCACCGATCGTGATATGGTGCTGCGCCCGGATCCCAGCACTATTCGCCTGGCTCCGTGGAACCGCCAGCCTACCGCACAGATTATCCATGACTGCTACACGATTGACGGCAGTCCGCACCCGCTGGCATCACGCAATGTCCTGCGGCGGGTATTAAAGTGTTATGAAGATGCCGGTTTGAAACCCGTAGTGGCCCCGGAAATGGAATTTTACCTGGTTTCCAAGGCTGGTGATGTCGCCCTGGAATTAATTCCGCCTGTAGGCCGCTCCGGACGCCCCGAAGCATCCAGGCAGTCATACAGCATTGATGCGGTGAATGAGTTTGATGATTTTATTGAAGAAATGTATGAAATGTGTGAACAGCAGGACCTTGATGTTGATGCCCTGATCCATGAACAGGGTGTTGCCCAGTTTGAAATTAACTTCCTCCACGGGGATGCGCTCAGCCTGGCTGATCAGGTATTTACCTTTAAGCGCACCGTGCGTGAAGCCGCATTGAAAAACGAAATGTATGCCACATTCATGGCCAAACCGATGCAAAACGAACCCGGCAGTGCCATGCATATCCATCAGAGCCTGATTGATCTAAAAACCGATAAGAATGTGTTTGTTGATGAAAACGATGAACACAGCGAAGTCTTTATGCACTATATCGGTGGCCTGAAAAAATACTTGCCCAGCGTGATCAGCCTGATGGCTCCCAATGTGAATTCATACCGTCGCTTTACCCGTGATAACGCGGCCCCAATTAACCTCAACTGGGGCTATGACAACCGCACCACCGCGCTGCGAATTCCCAGCAGCGACCCACAGGCAACCCGAGTGGAAAACCGGGTCTCAGGCTCCGATGCAAATCCCTACCTGGCGATGGCCGCTACCCTCGCCTGTGGCTGGCTGGGGATGCAAAACAGCATCAAGCCCGGACGTCCCCAGCGCGGCAGTGCAGATGATGAAAAAATTACCGTACCCCGCACCCTCGAACAGGCCGTCAGGAACCTGGATAAGCACGATGATCTCGCAAACCTGATCGGGCGGGATTTTATTGCAGCTTACCGGGCAGTTAAACTGGATGAATACGAAACCTTCAAGCAAGTGATAACCAGCTGGGAGCGGGAGCATCTTCTACTGTATGTTTAACTGCATGTTTAAGCTTAAGGAACAGCTGATTCAGTGAATACCCTGCTTGGAACTTCGACCTCAGGCCGAAGGCGTGCCTATCAGGCATTTAAATATGTCGTATATATCCTGCTGACGATTAATGTCGTCCTCTTCTTCCTGGATGAATGGGATGCCGCCGGGCTCCTGTTTGATGAAGGCAGCGTCCCCTTTGCAGAACTGATTCGCTATTTCACTGCCAGCATTGATAGCGCTAACTGGGTGGTATTGCTGCTGTTGTTTGAGCTGGAAACCTACACCATTCCGGATGATAAATTCACCCCGCGGTTGGCGCTGACGCTTAATATCCTGCGCGGTGTTTGTTACGCACTGATTACCTACTCGGTTTATGGTTATATCGTTACCTGGCTGGATTTATTTGCCTACCACCCGGTTGCCGAAGGCATTGCGATCTGCCAGCAACTCGGAGATGATTTTTTGCAAACCCTGGATGAGTACGTGCAGATAACCGCAAACAACTGTGCAGCCCTGGCACAGGCACCTGAACTGTTGGTGCACAGCAGTGTTGATGGTGAATTGTTTACTGACAGCATCAGCCTGAAAGATACGCTTGGCCTGGCCCTGGTGGATGTTATCAATGCGGTCACCTGGCTGCTGGTAGTGATCGTCCTGGAGATGGATGTACGGCTGCAGGTTCGCGGACTTCTCGAGGGCAGAATTAACCAGGTCAGCAAATATATCAAGTTTGTGCTCTACAGCATCCTTGCCGCTGCGGCGATTTACTGGGGTGTAACCGGCAGTTTCCTCGACTTCTGGGATGCCTTCCTCTGGCTAGCTGCGTTTATCTTTATCGAAATGAATGTGGTTGAATGGCAGGAAGAAACCGAAGCAAAGAAAAAGCAGCAAAGCCAGGCATCAACATAGGCGCATCAACATAGGCACTGTTCAATGCAAGTGAACTATTCTCGCCAGCTGCCCTGTGGTTTTACGAATCATTCTTTTTTTCCAGCCAGCAGCCTGCGGATTGGACAACAATTGTTCTTCCCAGGCGAAAAACTGCGTCACTAATTTCGCTGTCAGCCAACGGAAAGGTTCCGGCTCCCAACGCCTTAATGCCTTGCCGGGTGCCATCCGGTGAGCCCATGGCATGTTGCTTAATCCTGTCTGGCGTTCAAGGATTAAATCTACCAGGGTCCGAGCAATCAGGTTGCTGGCGCCAACCCCCTCGCCGCCGTAACCACCTGCCATAGCAATGCCGGAACCAGGATCAAATATGGCGTGCGGCCTGAATTTTCGGGGCACGCCCAGGGTGCCGCCCCAACCACAACTCAGGCCGGAACCCGATAGCATGGGGAACAACGTCAGCAACATGTCTTTATGGAAATTAAAACTGGGGTCGCTGAGGTCATATTCATAGCGGACTTGACCGCCATATAGATAGCTTGCCCTGGCACCGAAAACCAGCCGCTTATCCGCAGTTTTCTGGCCATAGATTGACTGCCTGCCGCCATCCGCGAACACCTGGCGCCGGTCCAGGCCGATCTCATCCCAGAGTGCATCAGTTAACGGCTCTGTCACCAGTATCTGGCTCTGGATTGGCAGCACATACCGACGTGGCATTGTAAGCCACTGGTTAAAACCTTCGGTTGCCAGCACTACCCTGTCAGCACGAACCGAACCATCTACGGTTTTAAGCAGTCCTGTCGACTGGTCAAAGCCGGTAACAGCCGAGTGTTCGTATAAAACCACTCCCTGCTGTTCAACTGCAACTGCCAGCCCCCGGACCAGTTTTGCCGGGTTGATAGCTGCTACATGCGGGGTATAAATTCCCCCATAACCATTCTTTATCCGCAGTTGCTTAGCCAGCTCGTCCTTTGATAACCAATGGTATGCTGATTCGTCGTATCCGCAGGAACGAAAATACGCCAACAGCTCCTGCATCGACTCCAGTTGTTCAGGGTAGCGGGCGGCCGCATAGATTGCCCCGCCCTGCTGCAGGTCACAATCAAGATCTTGCTCCAGGGTAAACGCCCTGACTTCATCAATGATGCCATAGCAAAGTGTATGCACATCCTGGCGTTGTGACGGTGACAAACCCTCTACTAAGGAGTCCACGCCTTCCATGGAACCCATCAGCCAGCCACCATTGCGGCCGGAGGCACCAAAACCCGCTACTTCTGCCTCAAGCACGGCAATTGAAAGTTGCGGGGCATGCTTTTTGAGATACCATGCAGTCCAGAGGCCGGTAAACCCGGCACCGACAATGGCGATATCAGCATGGATATCCTCGTTCAATTTTGCCCTGGGCTGAAGTTGCGGTTCATGGCTGGATAACCAGTATCCTGCGCGTTTATTATTGTAGGGATGATTTGCCATTAAAGATCCTGCGACCAATACGGGTGTTCAGTGTTCGTCTTCAAACTGCTCAATTAGAAGTTGCATGGCCTGTTTCCTGTCGACATCGGCAAAACTGGCAGCAATGCTGTTTGATACCAATTTGAGGGCTTGCTCCCGTTGCAGTCCCAATCCATCGGCAAGGGCAATAAAGTTTTCAGTCATATATCCACCGAAATATGCCGGATCATCCGAGTTAACAGTGACACAAACACCCTGCTCCAGCATTTCAAGAATATTGTGTTTCGCCATATCATCAAACACACACAATTTAGTATTTGATAGCGGGCAGACAGTCAGTGGCATGCGGGTAGCAGCAAGGTGTCGGATTAACTCAGCATCCTCAACTGAGCGTACTCCGTGATCGATGCGCGAGACCTGCAAGTCTTTAATTGCTGTCCAGACATACTCAGCGGGTCCCTCTTCACCCGCGTGGGCAACGGTTAACAGGCCCAACTCGCGGGCTTTTGCAAACACCCGGCTGAATTTTTCCGGTGGGTTACCATCTTCCGAACTGTCCAGGCCAACTGCGATAATTTTATCCAGGAACGGTTCAGCCATCGCCAGGGTTGCAAAAGCAGCCTCTTCATCCAGGTGCCTCAGGAAACACATGATCAATTCTGAACTGATACCCAGTTGGGCTTCACCATCCATCAAGGCCCGCGAGATACCGTTGATAACTGTTGCAAACGGAACACCCCGGTCGGTATGGGTCTGCGGGTCAAAGAAGGGCTCCACATGAATAACATTTTGCGCATGACACTGTTCCAGATAGGCCCAGGTCAGATCATAAAAATCATCTTCATGCAGCAAAACATTGGCACCCTGGTAATAAATATCGAGGAAGTCCTGCAGGTTATTAAACTCGTAGGCTTCACGTACAGCTTCGATACTGGTAAATGGCAAGTTGATCTGGTTTCTTTTTGCCAGTGCAAACATAAGTTCAGGTTCAAGACTGCCTTCCAGGTGCAGGTGCAGTTCAAGTTTGGGCAGTTGGTTCAGCCAATGTTTATTTAATTTCATAACAATTTCCGGCATCTAAGTGCGGGGTTAGAGTCAAATGCGTTACACTCCGCTCAATTATCACGCACACGTTATCGCATTTGACTCTGACCCCTGGCACTAGTTAGATCGCATCCAGGTAGGAGTCATATTCCAGGGTGGTAACCTGGCGCTTAAATGCAGCCATTTCCTGCTGTTTGCTGGCGCTATAGATGCGTTGGATTTCAGCACCCAGATATTCCCTGACAAAACCTGATTCAGCAAAAGACTGCACGGCTTCAGGCCAGTTAATCGGCAATGGTCGACTCTGTAGCTTATAAGCGTTGCCACGTACTGCTTCATCAGCCGTTAGCTTATTTTCCAGTCCATGCAGCGCCCCTGCAAGTATAGCTGCCAGGGATAAATAAGGATTGGCATCCGCGCCGGCAACTCGATGTTCAATCCGCGTTGCGACAGGGTCTGAAGCCGGTATCCGCAAAGCGGTTGTACGGTTATCATAGCCCCACTGGGCTGACATGGGTGCAAATGAACCCGTCTGGAAACGCCGATAACTGTTTATATTAGGTGCATAGATCGCCATGGTTTCGGCCATAGTCAGTTGCAAGCCGGCAATTGCATGTCGAAGTTGCTCGGTACCTTCAAGCTTGCCATTATCAAAAATATTATTGCCATCCACATCAATAATACTAAAGTGGGTGTGGAAGCCATTTCCGGCGAGCTCACCAAATGGTTTAGCCATAAAACTGGCACGCAATTGATTATCCCGGGCAACCGCCTTGATCACACGTTTTAATAAAACCGCATCATCTGCTGCCTGTTCGGCATTTGGCAGGTGATTGAGGTTAACCTCATATTGTGAAGGTGAGGCCTCTTTAATGATGGTATCCACAGGTAGCTGCTGGATTTCACTGGTGTTGTAGATCCCCTGCAGCAGATCAGCCTGATCCCGCATCGCATCAATCCCATAGGTTTGACCGCCAGGCACCCTGCGACCGTCTATATTGGCACCGGGTATAGTCGGAATACCCTGATGGTCGCGTTGCTGCTGCAGCAGGTAAAACTCCAACTCAGTTGCAACCACCGGCGTCAATCCGAGCTTGCTATAACGTGCAAGTACTGACCGAAGCACATGGCGCGGGTCACCCGTATAGGCAGTATTCGCATCCACATTAAGTGAAATCATAAACTGGGCCGTGGGGGTTTTCGCCCAGGGTACCCGAGATATCTGCGAACCGGCAGGCAGGCAAATGCCGTCGCGATCACCCTCATCAAATACCAGCGAGGCAACATCATCACCCCAGACATCAAATGCCAGTGTTGTCAGTGGCAACTTCAGGCCGCCTCTGGATATTTTAGGCATTGCCTCCCGCGGCAGCCACTTACCCCGCAGGACACCGTTAATATCCGGTAGTAATGCTTCAAACGTCCTAACATCCGGATGTTGCGAAAGGAATTCCTCGAGATTCTGGTTAAACGATTTTGATGACATATATTTTCCTACTATCAGGGGTCAGACTCAAATGCACCACAATGCAGCATCAATTAATCCGCTCTACACATTTGAATCTGACCCCGGTTCCTTATTTCACAAATCAATAATTCTGTGAATATTGTAGTTTTTTTGATCAAAAAGAGATAGAATCAAAAACTGAACAATTATTCGGCTTGTGGTTATTCTAAGCTGATTTGATGATTTCAGCAATTACCAATAACGGGGTCGGAGTCAAATGTGATAAAGCTGCGTGAAGCAAGTAAGCTAGGTGACGCATCTGACTCCGACCCCTTAGAGGTTAACTATCAACGACAGGATTCAATATGACCGATAAAACTACATTTGAAACTCGCCAGGCTTCTGATGGCCAGCATCATCTGCACCCTTTTACCGATTACCAGGAACTCTGTGAACAGGGAACTCGGTTGATATCCCATGCTGAAGGCTGTTATATCCATGACGAACAACATGGTAAATTGCTGGATGGTATGTCAGGCCTGTGGTGCTGCAACCTCGGTTACACCCAACCAACAATTGTTGAAGCCGTCACCAGGCAGTTAAATACCCTGCCCTATTATAATAATTTTTTCCAGTGCAGTAATGCCCCTGCGACTGAATTGGCCGACCGGCTTGCCGCAATGGCACCCAAACATATTAACAATGTGTTTTTCACTAATTCAGGCTCCGAAGGCAACGACACCATCCTGCGTATCGTAAATCGTTACTGGGATTTGAAAGAACAGCCGCTAAAACGTTATGTCATCAGTCGTAATAATGCCTATCACGGCAGTACCATTGCCGCTGCATCGCTGGGTGGTATGAGCTTTATGCATAAGCAGTTCCATACCCTCGATAATATCGAACATATTGATCAGCCTTACTGGTTTGATGAAGGCGGCGATCTTAGCCCGGAAGAGTTCGGTCTAAAAGCAGCGCAATCACTGGAGACAAAAATTCTCGAACTGGGTGAAGAAAACGTCGCCGCCTTTATTGCTGAACCCATCCAGGGAGCCGGGGGCGTCATTATTGCACCCGATAGTTACTGGCCGGAAATGAAACGCATCCTGAACAAATACGACATCCTGTTTATCTCCGATGAAGTCATCTTTGGCTTTGGTCGTTCTGGAAAAATGTTCGGTTTCCAGCACTATGATATGCAACCGGATATGATCAACTTTGCCAAAGCCGTGAGTAACGGTTTCCAGCCGATTGGCGGAGTTATGGTTGCCGATAAGATCACCGATGTGATTAAATCAAAAGGCGGTGAGTTTGGGCACGGCTTCACCTATTCCGGTCATCCGGCCGCCTGCGCGGCCGCCCTGGCTACCCTCGATATCATCCGCGATGAAGGTATTGTTGAACGGGTTGCCAATGATATTGGTCCCTACTTCAAACAACAACTGGAAACCCTCAGTGATCATGAACTGGTCGGCGAAGTCCGCAGCCTGGGTATGGTAGCCGCGATTGAGTTGGTGGCAGACAAAGCCAGCCGAACCCGATTTGCTGAAGATAAAGGTGCCGGTAGTTTATGCCGGGATGCCAGTATAGAACACGGTCTGGTCATGCGCGCCACGGGCGACACTATGATCATCGCCCCACCCCTGATCATGAGCAAAGATCAGGTTAATGAACTCATTGAAAAATCCCGTAAGGCGCTGGATGATACAGCGGCAGCTTTAGGAGTACGCTAAACCAGTATCTGGTAAACGACCATCCCGATTCCTATTATCCCACCAAAATATGCAATGGAACGCAGTACTGTTACGCCCGAGATATACAAAACGGCGTATGCAAACCGTGAAAAGAAAAATAGGCTGGCACCAAGCGCACTCATTTCACCATTCAATCCGCTGACCTGTACTGCAAAGACTACGCAGGCAAATGGCAACAAATTCTCTGCCATGTTGCGATAGGCCCGTTCAGCGCGAGCCTCCCATCCACTACTGGGAGAAATTTCATCGCGATTGCTCAAGCCCCAACGTACGCCATTGCGTAAATCGGCGGCGGCCGCAGGAATAAGTATCTGGGCGATGTATAACAAGGCCGACCAAATTAGCATCTCTAATTCTATGCTCAGTGGTGTCACTGTGAATCTCCTTCTCTTTTGTGAATAAGCACTAGCACATTACTGATGCGCATAAATATAGCTAACGAGTATACCCTCACCCGCTGCACGATACTCGACATGCTCGAGATTGCTCGACAGGACAGCCTGTCCTCATTTGACAACAAAAGCGAACTGGGTCGGAGCCATGCAGTAACGCGACCCCTGTTTTCTTAGTCTCTGACCCCGCAGGGTCGTTAAGAGAATACAATCAACACCATACCCGATTTTGATATTTACATACGGCATTTCTAACTCCAGTAATAATTCACGAAAAACAGAGGTGCGTGTGGATGCAAATTAACTTAGGGTGCTAACGAATGTGTCCTAACTGAATCAGCTCATGAACTCAAAATTACAACCCGGTTGATTGGGTAACACCTGACCAACGCAGGCATAATTGCAAATTATTATTATGAAACGAACAAAGTTTGGGCATATACTCAATATTAACAACCATTAATTACTTGTTCTTATATATCGGAAAAGTACTAGATAGATTATTTTTTCAACCAGGATATTGCCATGCAACCATTGAATAAACAAAACATTGTACTAACAGCCATCTTATTTACAGCTTGCGCGCTACTTTTCCCCCAGGCATCGTATGCAAGCATTGAAGTGAACTGCGACAGTCAGTTTGTAAAGCCACATGCCACCTTATTAAGGTTGGATATCTTCGCGACTGGAACTGATGATACCGAGAACATTCAGTGCGCGTTAGATGCGGCGGTTGAACAAGGTATTCCAGTTGTCAAATTAGCAGTCGGCGATTTTTCTATCTCGACTATTCTAGTGACGAATTTTAAAGGTAGTTTCCAGGGTACCACTCGTGCGGATACAAAACTGACAATCCTGGACAACAGCATTAATTGTAGTGCTTTTGTGGCTAACGGCAGAAGGAGGGCCGCGATTAAATTTGTTGCTGGTGAACCTGTATTAAAATTCATGTCGATAATATCCAACCATCCCTGTATTGACGAAACCATAATATTAGATGCAATTGTCCATTTCACCGGAGTAGCCTGGCAATTTAGTAACTGCAAAAATGATGTTATATTTGCTGCCGTTGACCGTGTCGATTTCACAGGGCCAGGATATAAGATATCACCATGGAATCTCACTTCTGCCATAGAAGCTTCTGCAGAAGGCTGGGAAAAGTCCAACAGTTGTACAAAAACACTGCTAGGAACATTTAAATTCAACCAAAGCAGCGCCACTGCGTTCGATATTGGGGTCTTAACATCTATGCGGGCTGCTGCCCAGGTTGATATTAATTTCAATACCTTTACCAATAACAATATTGGAATTTATCTGATAGATTCAAATCAATCCACAACAATTACTGGAAACAGCTTCAACAGTGTTAACGATGATGTTGACACACAGAATTTATTAGCAATTAAGATTAAGGCATTTGACAATACTGCACCAAAAAAAACCAGAGTGGTTATAAACAACAATCAGATTAACTTTACAGATTTGTTGGAGGGCGAAGGACTCACTCGCGGAAGGGGTCAAATTATGCAGGTTGGTGATTACCATAACTCACTTCAGGATATTAGCTTGTCGATAACCAACAATCACTTCCAGGTCATTGGCTACGGGATAAGCCTAATCTCCCTGAACAACATCAGCAATAGCGCAATTACAGGGAACACGTTTGCGGGCCATGTTGATACGGCAATTCTCGCAACGGGCTCACAAGCCGTAGCAGAAATGACTTCTGACTGCCTTATTGTAGCGAATTCATTTGATGACCTGATGACAATTTCACAGGATATTTATCTGTCCCCAAAAACAACAGGGTGTATCGTCGGATCTGGCCAGGCCATGGACGTTGTTGATTCAGGCTCTGATAATACTATCCTGTAAAAAACCCGGGATCGGAGTCAAATGCGGTTGGGCCTCCCCAGAGCTGGGGTCGCAAACCGGGGTCAGACTCAAGCGCCTTTATGGCTGGTGATTGTTTGAGCCTTGTTGGCGGCGTTTGAATCTGACCCCTGGAAACTCTCTGAACTCAGTTTAGGGCTGGCGATAAACTACTTCCCCGTCAAGGATAGTTAAAACCACATTGATCTTGCTAATTTCTGCTGGGTCAACAATGAACAGTTTTTTATCCAATACCACCAGGTCAGCTTTCTTGCCAATTTCTATTGAACCTATCTGGTCTTCCATATGCATCTGGTAAGCTGCATCCAGGGTGTAACCGCGAATCAGGCTGGCGATATCCAGTCGTTCACTGGTTCTTGGCTGCACCGGGGCATTGTCTTCACCGGGGTGCTGGCGAGTGTGGCCGATCTGGATGTTGTAGAGCGGTGACATGCCCAGCATGCCGGCCCCTGATGCCGGAAAATCACTGCCAAAACTGAGTTTGGCACCGGATTGTTTGAGGCTGTTAAAGCGGAAATAACGCCGGAACTGGTCGCTGCTGACAAAGTGCTCACCTTCCTCATCATAGGAAGCCCACAGAGGTGTGCTCTGGGCAATAACACCCAGTTTGGCAAAGCGCGGCAAGTCGACATCAGTAATCACCTGGATATGACAAATTGCAAATCGGCTGTCACTTTGAGGATAGGCCAGCCGGGCTGTTTCTATGGCATTTAGCGATTCATGAATGGCGCGTTCGCCGAGTGCGTGAATATGCACATCCATGGCCTTACTGGTTGCCGCAGATACCAGCCAGTTCAGCTGCTGTTGATTAAACACTGTTTGGCCTTTATTGCCGGGCTCACCCTGGTAGTCTGTAAACATGGCAGCGGTTTTACCTTCAACCGTGCCGTCATCCATTATTTTTAACACACGGATATGGCTGTGTTCTGTTTTACTGTTGTTACGCAATCTGACGACGGTATCGATCGCCTCCTGCATAAGCCCGGGATCGGCGACCATATGCGCACCTACATAGCGCAGGGTAAAGTCCCCACTTGCCTGTAAAGCGTTTAGTACAGGCTGCTGCATGGTGGCTACATCAAGCGCTCCGGCATCAAAGACTGCAGTGATGCCATAACTGTTCATAGTCTTGATAATCAGTGCGGTACCCCGGGTAACTGACTCCTCGTTGATCAGGTTCAGGTCCGCCATCGCTTTGCCGGCAGTTTCTTCCAGCAGGTAACCGCTAGGATTTCCTTGTGTATCACGCTTGTAATAGCTGAACCCCGGTACCAGGTCTTTAGTCTGTCTGTTAATACCCAGTTGCTTAAGCAACAGGGAGTTGGTCCAGGCCCCGTGAAAACCTTCATCCATGATAATAACCGGACGATCTGGAACCACCTCATCCAGCATCTGCCGGGTAGGTCCGTCTGTTCCAAAAGCAGAAGCGAGGAAGCCATAACCAAAAATTACCGGCAGATCCGGGTTTGTACTCGCGTAGTCGGCAATAGCCTCAACCCAATCCACTGGGCTGGCATAGGTATCCAGTGACAATGCCAGGGCAAAGGCGCCACCAGCTACCGGGTGGGCGTGCGAGTCAATAAATCCTGGTAACAGGACCTGGCCATTCAGGTCGACTTTTTCAGTACCTGCCCCGGCGAGGCTTAAGGCTATGTTATCTGAGCCCACATACTGGATGTCACCATCTTTGATGGCTACGGCTTCTGCGAAAGGATTGGTACTATCTAGTGTGTAGATCCGGGCATTGAAGTAAATTGTATCTGCAATGCTGTTCTCAACAACGGGTTGCTGTGATGTACTACAGGCACTGACACAATGTATTGCAAAAACCAGCACAAAGAACTTCATCTTCATCTTACAACCTCCCGCAGGGTGGGGATTTATGCCCACGCGTAAACCTTTCCGACCTTTCTAGTCTTACTTTATGCGTCCGATCGTGGGCATAAATGCCCACCCTTGTATGTCGGCAGTCTTCTCTGTTTAGCTATCAAAGAAGACGGGCGACGTGGAGAGACTGA
>JADFVZ010000029.1 GCA_015222805.1 Pseudomonadota bacterium | reverse complement strand
GTTTGCACTGTTGTGTCAAATCTTTGTTCATATGTGTCATTTTTTGACAACAACCTATAACACAGCACCCTGTTAAGCGTTTAGCTAAGGAATTTTTAATATATAGAGCTAGCTTTAGCGGGTTTGAATGGGGGAGGAGGTGTGCGCTATTTATCCAGAAACTTAGTTTTTGGACGTGTATTGGGATGGAGGGCAGCCGTGGGTTTCCCGAAATAGGCGGGAGAAACCAGCGAGGCTACGATAGCCTACAGCACAACAAACCTCGGTGACAGTGCCTGCGTTCTGAGCCAGTAAAAAAGCGGCCTGAGTCATACGAGCAGAGCGAATAAGGTCACTGCCACTGGTTTGATGGTGTAGCTTAAGCTGGCGATGTAATTTACTACGACTCATATTTAATGCCTGGGCTAATTGCTCGGCGCCGAAATCAGGGTCATCAATCCTTTCCCTGATCAGCTTAATCGCTTGTTCCAGCAAACTCAGCTCAGCGTCAACACTGCTATCACTTTTTGAAATGAGGTGGCTTGAAGTATCGTTAGCTGACACATTATTCTGCTGCCGAAGATGTTTTCTCAGGCGCTGCCGCGCGGCAAATATGGCTTCAATCCGTGCAACCAGGCGGGAGCTTCGAAACGGTTTGACCAGATAATCATCAGCGCCCAGTGCCAGGCCACCAATTTCATCCTGCTCTGAGCCTTTGGCGGTAAGGAACAGCACGGGTATGCTCTCAGTATTTGGATCCTGGCGAATTTCCTCCACCATCTGGAAGCCATCCATATTGGGCATCATCACATCTGAGACAATTAAGTCGGGTAAATAGCTGCGTGCTTGAAGCAGACCCTGGATACCATCCACAGCGAATACCAGCTGATAATTTTGAGTAAGGGTATTACCAATATAATTTCGTAAATCGGTGTTATCTTCGACCACCAGAATCAGCTGTTGATTGGCATCAATATTGGGAGTTTGAGTCAGGTTTTGACCTGTTTGACTACCGGCTACCAGGTTTTCTGTTCCTATAGTGTTTGTCGATTTAATGTTTGCCGGGGCATCACCGGCCTTGCTAAGCGGTAAAGTTAGAGTAAAACATGCGCCGCCCTGGTGATGATTTGTTGCCTTTACCTGTCCATGATGCAATTCAACCAGTTCTTTAACCAGAGCCAGGCCGATACCGGTGCCATCACCTTTGCGGCTGGATTGATCATCTTCCTGGTGGAAACGATTGAAAATGCGTTCTGTTGCCATTGGCGCCAAACCTGGCCCCTGGTCCTGTACCTGTAATTGCACCTCTGATTGGTTTTGCTCAATGCTCAGGGTTATTTCCGAACCTCTGGGAGAAAATTTGAAAGCATTGGAGATTAAATTGCCAATGACTTTTTCGAATTGAATTGGGTCAATATCAACGTGAATGTGTTGCTCGGGTACATTAAGTTGCAGTTCAATTTGGGTTTGTCGTGCAAGTAGCTTGAATGGTTCAACGGTGTTTTGCAGGAACTGGGTAAAATCATGGCATTGTAAATCCAGTGTCATTTGCCTGGCATCTATTTTCTGTAAATCCAGCATTTGATCAATAAGCCGCTTCATCCGCCGGCTACTTTTAATCATTACGCGTAAATCTTCCACGGGTAATGCTTGCTCAGCATCGATTGCATCTTCTAGTGGTCCCATTACCAGGCTTAAGGGGGTACGAAATTCATGGCTGAGATTGGCAAAGAATTCGGTGCGGCGTCGGGATATTTCTCGTAGTTCGGCGGTACGCTGGTCAATAGTTAGTTGTAAGTTCCGGGACTGCTTGATTAATTGCTGATTACGCCATTTGAGCAATAGGGCCACAGCAGCAAAAATCAAAACTATGGTGAGACCCTGTAGCCATCGCCGTTCCCACCATAGATAGGGGGCTTTTAGTTGCAGGCGACTACTGGTTTGCTGCCAGGCACCTCCCCAGTTGCGTGCGGAAAATTCCAGAGTGGTTAAGCCAGCCGGTAACTGGGCAATATTAGCTAGCCGTGTAGTACCAAGATCAAACCAGCTATCAGGGTCTGCGGCAAAACGATATCGAAATTCGATGTTCTCAGGGTCGTTATATGACAAGGCATTAAGGCTGATCTGGATATTGCGTTCGCCAGCAGGGAGTATTATTGGTTGCGGTGGTAACTGAGAATCACTTCTGGTTTGGGTTGATGATGTTCTGTCGCTCGCGCTCAAATCCAGCAGGTTTATCCGGGACTTTGTGGTGAGTTGTTCAATGACAGCCTCAACATCAGGTGTTGAGGTGGTTTGATCCGCAGGGTTAATGATCACAGCACCATCCTGGCTTGCAAACCAAAATTGCCCCTGGCGGTCGAGTAATCCTGCAGGGTAAATGCCGCCATTGGCTTCCGAATTGCGTAGGCCATTGTGGCTGTTGAAATGCCCGCCAACGGGCAATTGATCCAGTTTGCCATCTAATGTATCGGCAATTGCCTGGAGTGGTTGCCAGAATATGCCCTGATTACTACTCCACCAAAGGCGACCAGTAGCATCTACTTCCATATGGTGTATGTCGCGACTGGCCAAGCCTTGCTGAGGGCCGAGGCAACCGCGTAAGGTAGGCTCCTGGTTACCTTGGGATGTGAGTATAAGCCAACAGATGCCGTGGTTTTCTGTACCCACTAACAGGTCGCTCTCAGAAACAAAATGAAGAGAACGGATAAGATTGCTACTAAGGCCCCAGGATTGGTCAAAAACATTGATTTCGCTGTCGGTGATTCGTGCTATGCCTGCGCCATTGGTTCCAAACCAAAGTTCACCATTATTAGTTTCAGCTACTGTTCTTACCGGTTTATCAATGCTCCAGCCATCTGTAAGTAGTTCGAGCTTTCTCCATGAGTTATTTTCTCTTAACCACAGATTGCCGTATCGGCCAGCCAGCCATACTCTGTTTTGTTTATCAATATAGAGCAAGCGATAGGGGTCTGATAGTTCAACTGGCAGAGCTATGTCAAATTGACAACGGTAATTTGTAGTCACCCGGCAGATGCTATCACCGGCTAACCAAATTTGACCATCGATCTCTGCTATTGTCCAAACTGGATCAACATCCCTGACTACAGCATCAATTTCACCTTCAGAGCCTAATTTAACAGCACCGACACCAACCACTCCAAGCCATACATCGGCATTACTCATTTGTTTAATAGGATAAATATTATTACCCGGTAGACCTTCAGGCTTGCTCAGGATACGTAGACTGGATTGCTTAAATTGATATAAACCACCACCTGCTGTGGTAACCCAAATATAGCCTTCTTTATCCTGGATGAAATCGGTAATGCTGTAATCAAACTGGGCTATAAGTTGATTTGCAGTAGTTGTAGAAGCTTCAGTTTTGGAGTTAACCACGGGATGGCTAGATGACTTTTGATTTAGCCAAAGGGCCCTGCCTGAATTGATGATTGTCTCGTCATTACCAATATTTAAAATAAAGCGACTGCTGCTCGGTGTTTCTACCACTGGTGCTATTGCTGATATGTCTGTTCCTTGAATTTGCCAAAGGTTTTCAGCAGTTAGAAATAAATCACCACTGGGTACCGTTACTATTTTCTTAACAGCGGTATTAATGTGTTTGCTAAAGCGTTGTTCAAGTCCTACCGAGGTTAGTTCAAACAAGCCCATGTTTGTGCCTAACCAAATTGTGCCATCCTGGTCAGTAATGGCACGAATGTGTTGATTAACATTCCAGATTTTAGTAGTACTTTTTCCTGTGGGATTTAAAATTCTGATTAATTGTGTTGTTGTTGCCAGCCATAAACTACTATCTGCCGACAGGTGTATTGCGGTAATTTCACCGTTTAGATTATCCCCTGGCAGGGCGTTGATACCCGTCTGCGTGATCAACGCCACACCGTCTCGGGTGCTATAGGCAAGCCACTGATCTGGTCCCTGGCTTAAATTGGTTATGTGTTCATGGGGCATACCATCGCTCTTACCCATGGCTTGAAACTGGCCCTCCTGAAAACGCACTAATTGGCCTGGTTCAGTGGAAAGCCATAATGCTTGATCTGGTGTTTGACGAATTGTGGTGAATCGGTCGGAAGGTAGGCCCTGAGTGTTGCTGGAATTGTATATTTTAAAATCCAAACCATCGAATCTCACCAAACCGTCCAGAGTGGCTAACCAAATGTAACCTTGTTGATCCTGGACAATGCCGTTGATACCGTTGATTGGTAGGCCTTCGTTAACCCCCCAGTGATTTTTGATATAACCGGCTTTAGCTAAACGGTCTGGCTGTGCCTGAGTGTCGGCAAAAATGTGCTGACTAAATCCAATCAACATGCTTGCCAAAAGCAGCCATCTCATCAATATTGAAAGATAGGTTGAAAGATGAAATGTATAGTTTAATAAACCGATACTGATGACCTTTTAATACCTAAAATGGAAATTATGCTGTGAGTGATTTACCACTATGCGCTCAGTTTAACTTAATGTCAGAGATGGTCCCAAAAAATCGGACAGCGCTATAAGTGGATTTCCGGCCTGATTCAAGCCATGTTAATGGCAACAATATCAAGAGGCAATCATGCCAAGAAGACCGCGCCGGAATCACTCACCGGCATTTAAATCGAAAGTGGCGTTAGCAGCTGTAAAAGGTGACAAGACGATCTCGGTGGTAAAGGGGCCCCTTTTCGTAATAAGAAGTTTATTGGAAGTTTATCAGAAGTTTGTTAGAGTGTATTGGAATATAGTATGGCGGTAAGGGGCACCATGAGTTTTTCACCTAAATTTCAGATTACACCTGCTTTAACTCAAATCCTGATGGATATAGAGGCTTCCCGGCAAGCTGTTTCCACCCTGCCAATGACAGTTCAGCTTTTGGAGTCTTTGCGCGAATCCGCTCGATTAACCGCAACGCATTATTCCACGCAAATTGAAGGTAATCGTTTAACCCAGGAGCAAGTCGGAGAAGTCTTGCACGGCGGGACATTCCCAAATCGGGAACGTGATGAACGAGAGGTCAGAAATTATTATCAGGCTCTTGATTATGTAGACCGCCTGATAAAGGACGGTGATGTTGTAATATCAGAAAACAATATAAAAACTATTCATGGCTTGGTTATGGAAGGCATAGACAAGCCTACATCATATCGGGATGGCCAAAACGTTATTAAAGATGGATCTTCCGGCAATATTGTTTATATGCCGCCGGAAGCCAAAGATGTGCCGAAACTAATGGTTAATATGATGGCATGGATCAATACTCAAAGAGAACAGGGGACGTTTCCTGTACCGATTATTGCGGCTATTGCCCATTACCAATTTGCGACTATTCACCCGTATTATGACGGGAATGGACGGACGGCACGATTACTTACAAATATAATTTTACACAAATCAGGTTACGGCCTGAAAGGCATCTATTCCCTGGAAGAGTATTATGCAAGGAATCTTCAGGCCTATTATGATGCTCTGAGCATAGGAGACTCTCATAATTACTATTATGGCCGTGCGGAAGCGGATATTACAAAATGGATTGTGTATTTCTGTGAGGGCATGGCCGATGCATTTGCACAAGTGCGCCTAAAGGCTTCTGAAGCGGCCAAGCAAGCAGGGCAGGAAGAAGATCAATCATCCTTGTTGCGGGAGTTAGATCAACGACAAAAACAAGCGCTTTCTTTATTCAGGGAAAGCAGGTTTGTGACCACAAGACAGCTTGCGGATTTACTGAAAATTCATCCTCGCAGCACGCTTAATCTTTGTAAAAAGTGGATAGAAGAGGGGTTTTTAATCCAGCACGGCACATCCAATAAAACCCGTAAATATGAACTGGCCACGAAATGGATTAAGCTGCTAAGTTAGTTTTTACTTACTGACATATATAGGATTTTTCTGAGGTTAGGAAGGATAAAGGCCCGCCGAATTTAACGCTTCCAGGTCGCTGCCGCCAGACCCATCAGCATCCATATAAGCGAGGATGTATAGACGCCGTAAATGGCAAAATGGGAGTTCAGCGGAAACAGGATCAAGACCAGCGCAAGCGCATAGGGAAATGCTTCCTGCCTGTTGGCCGGCAACATGGCACGCCACGCACGCCATAGCAGAATAAACCCCAGCACCAAACCCAGCAGTCCAATCGTGCCGGTATCCGCCATGACTTCCAGCACGATGTTATGCGCGTGTGTCGCCCGCATACCACCATCACTGTGCACCAGGTGGTAATCATCTGCCGGGGCATAGTCGGGATACGCAACCGGGAAAGCCCGCACGCCGACACCGTTGACTGGGTTCTCACGAAACATCCGCAGGCTGGCTTTGAAAATGGGTAGCCGCCAGGACAAGGCATAATCGACTGAAGACTCTGAACCCTGGGCAATGGTCAGGGTTCGGCTGACGCGCTCCTGCACCGTGGGTGAAACCAGGTAAGAGAGCACAATCACGGCCAGTGCCAGCACGGGCGTGATCACCGTTGCCCGGCGTAAATCCCGGTTGTCCTTTCTGAACATCAACAGGAAATATACAAACACCACCAGACCCAGGGCCATCCAGCCGGCCCGCATACCTGAAATCATGACGGCACCGAGTATCAGTGCAAAACTTGCGCCCCAGGCCCATACCGGCCAGCGTCTGCGGGCAAACTCAAACAGCAACGGCGAAAGCATGGCCAGGGTTGGGCCATAAAACTGGTACTTGTCGCCGAACAATGCATTCAAGCGTTCTTCATGCATCGCTATCCCGAATATATCCACGCCTGCGATCAACTGCACATATCCATCCACCGCCCAAAAAATCAACAGGTAGGAACACCAGCGTAAAACCTGCCAGCGCATGGATGCAGAGTGCAGCAGCACCCCGATACTCATGGCCGCCATGAAATATCTCACCGCAGCCAGCGAGGTAACCCAGCTCTTCTGCGGCACATAAGAATCGATACTGGAAACCAGCATCGGAATCCAGAAGCATAAAAATAATGGCAGCAATAAAGGCAACAGGACTTTGATTCTTGCCTTGTGTGTATCCGAGCGCAACAGGAACAGCAGGGAAATTGCAAAAATGGACAAGGGGATCTCCGCCAGCCGCCGAAAGGGCAATAAGGCGATAAAAGAAACAGCCAGCCAGACCGGCCATTCAGTCTGTACACGACGTAATAGAATTTTCATCGTTATTGATCCCTCAACAGAGTTTGATACACATCGAGATGCTTTTTCATGGATGTTTCCAGGCTAAACGCGTTACTTTCCTGAACCACGGGCGCCGAGGCGAGGAATTCCCGGGTTCGTGCTTCCAGCTGTTGGTAATCCAGCAGGCTGACGGCACCCTGTGGAAACATGCCGGCGAGTATTTCAGCCGCCCCGCCATGGTTCCACGCAATCACCGGGCGACCCAGGCACAATGACTCAAGCACGGTGCGGCCGAAGGCCTCGGGCGGGTCATTGGACAGGTTGAACACCATCTCTGATGCCGTCATCCAGTCACGAATATCCAGCCGGTTACCTGTAAAAGTAATCCTGTCGCCAATGCCGGTTTGATCGGCCAGTGTTTCAAGCTCTAACTGGTAGCGGGAACCCGGCTTGCCACCGCCGACAAAAAGTCCCTGGATGTCCGGAAAATCCTCTGCCAGGGCCTTGATCAGGTGCATGAAAGCTACATGACCTTTCCAGCGCGTGATGCGCCCGGGTAACAG
>JADFVZ010000005.1 GCA_015222805.1 Pseudomonadota bacterium | reverse complement strand
GACTGCCTCTCCGCCAAATACTACCGTAAGGTATTGATATACAGCCCCTTTAATCAGGGGCTTTATTTTGCTCCCACCACTGTACCCACCACAGCGCATCCATGCTTTTGTACGAAACTTTCTATAAGTGTTAATGATAAATAGTTACACAGTTGTTCGTGAAGCCTCACATCATTAATAAAGATCTATATCAAATTTATTAAAATAATTTATCGAAAAATCTACTCTGGGTATGCAGACAGCAGGTCGTTTTTCACCAGAAAACAGTCGTTCATCAGATGTGAATTTCAGCGTTATGAGGCGCTGCAAACGGCTAAGAGCAGACTTCTCTGATCGACCATATTATGGTGACTGCCATTCTCGTCAACTCACGGGTGTATTAACCCCATTTTTCTCAGATCAAGAGGAAAAGCAATTTATGCTCTATAATTAACAACCAATTGATTTTCTTTGAATATAAATAGTATGAAAAACTTAGTATTCCTAACTGGCTTGGTTTTAGTATTATCCAGTAGCTATGCACAGGTTGCGCTGGCAAGTAAAGTCAGATTTGATTTACTTGTACCCACAAATGCTGACGACTATGGCTCTGACATCGCCATTCAGGGAAACATCGTTGTGGTCGGTGCTCCTGGTATTGGTTTTAGTGGAGGAGAACCTGGGCGGGCATACGTCTATGAATGGACTGGTACTCAATTTATATATAGGGCCGAACTGGTTCCTTCAAACAGGCACGCTCAAGACACGTTTGGGAAGTCGGTTGCTGTGCACGGTAATACCATTGTTGTTGGCTCTCCGGGACTATTCTCACCTAATCCGGGAACTGCTCATGTTTTTGTACGTCCTCTCGATGGTTGGACTGGGCAGGTGGCAGAAGCGGCAGAGTTAATAACGGGTGATCTATCCGCTCGTGTAGGGTTGGTTGTTGATATTGGTGAAGCCAACGGGGAAGAGGTCATTGTTGTTGGCAAGCCCAGCTCCGAGTTTGAGCCAGGTAGAGTTTATGTATTTAGTAATCCAGCTGGTACGTGGAACGGATCGATCCCGGTAACTGCTGGGCTGAGTGGCAGTGGGCATGACGTGGCCACTGATGGATCTACTGTGGTTGTTGGTAACCCTGATTGGAACGCTACACATACCGTAAGGGTTATCAACCGCCCCTCTGGAGGTTGGGGTGGCCCGATTTTTACATCTGCCAGACTACAAACCGATCCGCAAACACGCGGTTTTGGCGTAGTGGATATAAAGAATGGAGTTATCGCCATCGGCAGTACATCTTTACTAGGAAACAACATTTTTATTTTCAATCGTCCTCTTGGTGGTTGGTTAGGCGATTTGCTACCGGATGCGCATTTAGTTCCTGTTACCGAACCGGTTCAAACGCCTTTCGGTCTTCTTGTGAACCAGGTAGTTCTCAGAAACGCCGAGAATGTAGCCACTTCAGGGCGTTGGCCTTCCGGCAGCAGCAGGCTCATAGAATTCACAAAACCTGCTAATGGCTGGTCTGGCACTATTGAGTCCAGCACGGATATCAGCGCTTTATTCGCAACCTCAATGTCGGGTGATAACGATGCAGTCGCAATGAGCAGTATAAATTTACGTGCCAGTGTTTTTTTAAATGATGAGGATTCCGATGCGGTGATTGACCGCAAAGACAACTGCCCTTTGATTTCTAACCGTCAACAGGAAGACCTGGACGAGGACGGTGAAGGGGATGCCTGTGACCTAGACGATGATGGCGATGGTCATAACGACAATGTCGATAACTGTCCAAGGGATCCTAACCCGATGCAATTAGATTACGACAACGACGGCCTAGGCGACGTTTGCGATACAGATGATGATAACGACGGTGTGAGCGATGAGGATGAGATTCTTGCAGGGACCGATCCCCTCAATGCTGATTCCGATGACGATGGTATTGATGATGCGATAGACACTCAGCCACTCATCCCCAGTAACATCTGCTCGGAACCAAACCGTGACAACGCAGCCTTCGGCGAATTGGTGTTTGATGAGATCACCTGTGCGGCACGAGTGTCAATTGACGTGCTGCCAACAGTGCAAGTTATGGGCCCACTGGGCCACCTTCGCTTGATCGCGCCATCTGTTCACTTACAACCCGACTTTGAAGTCTCCGAGACAGGTCGCCTAACGGTAATATCTACGAAACCTTGTCCAGCGTGTATTTTTTCCATCGGTGATATCGGGCCGGCAGGAGGCATCGTTTTTTATGTGACTGCTGATGGTCATAATGGTTTAGAGGCAGCACCTGTCGATCTTGGGGACGCAGAATGGGGATGCAAAGGAGATAATATAAGTGGTGCCGATGCAACTGAGATTGGGTCAGGCCACCAAAACACTGCAGATATCATTGCCGGTTGCTTGACGGCAGGTATTGCAGCCCGTTTGGTAGACAGCTATACGCTGAATGGCGCCGATGACTGGTTTTTACCGTCCAAAGATGAGCTTGAACAACTGCATCACCAATGGGATGTTGTTGGTGGCATTAATCCTTCTTCCTTCTACTGGTCTTCATCTGAGGGTAATACCAAAAAGGCCCTGGCCAGTAATTTGAGTAGCTGGCACCCACTGAATCATGATAAGAGTGAAATCTTCAGGGTCCGTGCCATTCGGACTTTTTGATCATTAATTCTCATAACCTTTGTTTTATGCACAGGTAAATTATTATGCGATACGTTGTTTCCTCATTTGTTGGAATGAATGGGGCGCATCTGGTTGATCACAGTAATAGCCATTCGCATGTAATGTCGGCCTGGTACGATCCGCAAAGCGGTGTTTTTACAAGGCTCTCACAATTACTCTTGTTTACATTTACACACAACCAGCTATTATTATCAATAATCAGATTTTTCAGAAATCGCTCATGTACCTACGGGGTCAGTACTTACCGCTGTGTAAACGCATAAGCGAAGTACCCCCGCCTACCTTTCCCTGCAGTAACAAGCCATAGTACCCCCATATGCCATTACCCCTGATTGGTGTAGGTTCAGCCAGATATGCCTGTGTTGCTGCCTGCAGGTGCCTTTATTGCAGTAATACACACCGAAACCTTCCGTACCAGTACCCGCCTATCGTTTGATACGTAATCGGGGATTATTCACAATTCCTTCGGAACTGTTCACTACGCCGCATAATCACGACTATGTTAAATCGGCAGGCTACCTCCTTCCCATCAACTGGCACCTTGGCCGATGCGCAGGCTGGCCAACCGGCACATCACCGGGTCTTTTTTATTGACGAAAAGATGGCAGGAATGAGAATCCTGTGAAACGCACAGCGTTTCCGGGTTCGATTCCTCTACTCGCTCCTTTTGCAGTTACTTTGCCAATCTGTACTTCAGCAGTTCACTGCTAAGCCATTCGGCACTGGGAACTGGCTCTTCACCGGGGCATGTAATCGTATAAGCTTTACCGGAAATACTGCTTTTTGTCGCAGCGTATTTAATCACCTGTTCAGTCGTACTGATTTTGCTTTTAACGTAATTATATTTACGCAAGATATGGGAGCGGGCCTCTTCAGATGAATATTCAGTGCCATTACGGGTAAAGGTGCAACCAGATTGACCTATATAATCAAGCAGGTGCAGGGTTTCTTCCTCCATTGCAATCGAAGCAGCATTAGATAATCCAGTTAAAAGTACAATAAAAACTGAAAATGATTTGAATAACACGTTCACCGATAGCGCCTCCTACAATTGACCCTCAGGTGCTATTCGCATTACAAAGGCCTTAAACCTCAGCCACCAACTGGTTTGCGGCTCTTTACTCTCAACCACTGGTACACCATCGATCATAGTTGTCCAGATAAGCTTACCTCTTTCGTTCTCAGTGACCCGGTAGGCAAATGAAGGCAGGTTTTTAAAAAAGCCTTCAGCCAGAAGCCCTCCAAGCTCTTTATTGTCAACTAATACGCCAAATTCAGTATTGATATCAATAGAACGTGGATCAAGGTTTAGTGAACCCACAAAGGTATAACGACGATCAATCAATACTGCTTTCGTGTGCAATGTCATGGTGTCATACCCGCTACCCTCGTCATCCTCTGAGGCCTTTGATGCATCAACACGTGCCTCATATATTTCCACTCCTGCATCTATCATGGCATGCCGGTAGCGTGCATAGCCCCCATGTACTGGCACATGGTTATTCGATGCCAGGGAATTGGTGATTATTGCTACCCTTACACCTTTGTTGACGATCTTGCGCCAAAAATCAACACCACTTTTTCCGGGGATAAAGTAAGGCGTTATAACCACCACCTCGGATTCAGCTTGATTAACTACGGAGGCTAGTACAGTAATGAGCTCCTGATGGTCTATAGAAACTTTATTCAGCAGTTTTTCCGGGTCATCAGTAATCACCCGGTTTTCAGCCGGATAGAATTCAACCCGATCACCTACCAGGTCCAGCATAAGCGGTGAACTCAGTGCCCTGGCATAGATTGAGTTGCCAGCTGCCTCAGCTTTTTTAGCCATACTGGCCCGTGCAGACTCAAGGTCGGGTAATTGCTTATTTCGCTCCAGGGCTTCCATCGGCACCGCCAGCTTATGATTCCAGAAACGATCAAAGGTTATGGAAATATCAGCCGCAACAGGTCCAATAGCCAGCATATCGAAATCTTTGAACTCCTCATCATCGAGCAACTCAAAGTATTCATCTGCAATATTCCGCCCACCAACTACACTAGCCTGATTATCAACCGTAAACGATTTATTATGCATACGCCGATTAGTCAGTTTAAAATTACCCAGGTAACTGAAGGCGTAAACCCCGCCCCTGCCGATCGGATTGAAAAGCCTGATCTCGATGTTCGGATGCTGATTCATCACCAGGAAAGCATCATCGTTAACCGTAGTAAAAATATCATCAAGCAGGATCCTGACACGTACGCCGCGATCTGCAGCATCCAACAGTTTATCGGCGAAAAGCCGCCCGGCTGAATCTGGTTTCATCAGGAAATACTGGGCATCAATGGTGCGTTCCGCCCGATCGATCAATGCCAGGCGCATCCCGAATGCATCCAACCCCCCAATCAGCGGATAGAATCCAGATTTCCCGGGATGCTCGGCAGTCCACTCAGCCACTTCCCTGCCGAGGTATGTGTCTGTGGTATCGGTAAAGGCGACACTGTGCTCCCTGGGGTAGTCCAGAGGTGCGGTTGCACAACCCGCCAGCAACAGTAGAGCGATGATTGCTGAAAATAATCTGGAAATGTATTGCTGTTTCATAGAGCACATAGTAGCTGATTAATCCGCGGTCCTGATATTAGAAAGTAAAGGGTGATCGCACATTGACTGCAATCGCCCGGTAGTGCCTGTTGCTGCTCCACTTATACGACAGGCCAATATGTTCAAAGCTGATAAACCAGATTTTTATTTTTTTATTGCCCTTCCCCAGCGCAAGACCAAGCTCCCACTGATCGCTGATTGACTCAACCCTATCTTCATCCACATGAAAATTCAACTTATCGAAAAAGTAATTATAGGTGATGTGTGTGTTCAGCCAGAGATCATCACCTCCCAGATCGATACCGCTGAGTGGCAAGGAATATTCCATTCCGGTCATAAAGGATGCGAACTTGCCCCGGCTTTTAAATTCTGGCTGGTAGCCGGCATAATACAGGCCATTGAGCAGCGACCAGTTATTGCTTCCATCACCCAGTCGGTACCGGCTTTTGATACCGCCATAGTAAATCCAGGCAGTATCAGAAGTATTGGTTTCCGTACCCCAGCCAAAGTGGGCATAGGGTCGTAATGACCATTTTTGGGTCACCGGAATCTCAACCTGGATGCCGGGAGTAAAACTAACCGTAGCAAAGTTATCAAAATCAATAAAATCAGGTAGTTCGTCCAGCGTATGCAAGCCAAAGGTCAGCGGGTACAAGATTTCAATGCCAAACTCACGTTCACCCTGCCCATCTATCGAAGATGCACTCAAGGTTTGACGTGTGGGTATTCTTAAAATGTACATGGATCGATTACTGTCCACCTGGTACCAACCTGAGCCGAAGTATGCACCCATTGCCCAATGCACCTGCCTGGCCGGGTCTTGTGTACCTTTGAGCTCGATGTCCTGGGCTGCCAGTTCGGCAGCTGAGGTGAGTGCCAGTAATAGTATCGACAAGCGAAAATAAAAAACCATGTTTAAGGATATACCTTCAAGTGCTGTACGGAACAACGGTTACTTTTGACCCACAAAAGCTAAAACAGCCAATGCAGGCCAGTGGCTTTCAGTGTTTTATATACTTTGCGCTGATGCTGGGTCGATTTTCCTTTAATACCTTTTAAATCCATTAACTCTCGGCGTAATTTAAGCCATTCAGGACTGCCCCAGCGGCATGACAACCCGACCAGGTGATCAAATGCAGCATTCAGTTCTTTTGCCAGGGGATCACTTTTGAAAAAGTAACCCATTTCGCTATTATACAGCCGCGAGCGATAATCAAAATTTGTAGTACCTACAAAACCTATATTGTCTTCCAGGAAGAATTTGGCGTGCAGTTTTCCATAACTGACATCTCCCCCTAGCTTTTTCGAATCAAGCCGACCGGTTTCGTAAATAATCAGGCGCGGATGGTTAACCTGCCGCCGCCAGGTCTCTGAAGATGTCAATTCCCCTATTTCATCCCCGCCTTTCAAATTACGCCAGGCAGCACGTGTTTCCTGATCCAGCAACAACCGCGGTGCAGTGTCCATGTCGATAATTGACTGGGACGAGAAATTATCTGAAGTCAGTACTGAGTTAGTAACAATTTCCATACGGGCCTGGGGGTGTTTATCCAGCCAGGCAACTACTGCGCTTGCTTCATCAACAATAACCTTACCATCCTCCTCATAACGGGCGAGGAATAAATAAGGTGAGACAATCCTGGTTGTCTCGGTACCATCATTGGTTTCTGCCAATTGATCCAGTAGGAACATAATGGAATTCGGATTCTTTCTCAGGTTATCAACGGCATTCCTGGTGACCTTCTTATTGGTTATATTGCCGAGATTATGTGCCAGGCGTACATCTGCTGCTAAAAACCCTGTTTTCATGTAATCATCCATCTTCTCCATATGGGGTTTCAAAATCTCGAACTGTTTGACTGCTTCAAGACTTTCACGGGCTTTGTTCAGTTCCGTGCGGTACATTTTTCCAGCCTGCCTGTCCTGTACCGGGAAAATTTCTTTATTACCTTTATACAGATACAACAAGGTGAAATAGCCTGCACTAACTTCACCAATAGTACGGTCATTAACAACTTCTGCCGGTTTAAACAGGATTTCACTATCCATATAACCATAAGGGTCATATTCACCCTTTTCAGTAAAACCATAGTAGTCCAGCGAGATATTACGCCCGCCCGTCATCATGAAAGCTTTATCGTGAAAATCCGCATCAATAATCAGCAACTTGTCATGTGAGCGTCGGTTGGGGCTGGTCGATATTTTTGTAATTGCATTAAAAATCATCACCTGAATCCGGGCTTTACGGGTGGTCAAATCACCCGATTCACTCCGCATGAAGCCTGCATTATCCTCACAGGTTTTCAGTGCCGCAAGGGTTGTCCGGCTGGTTTTTAAAGAACCCATCGAGTCAATCATTACACGTATATCAACCCCGCGTTTAACGGCCTCACACATTGCACCGACCATCGCATACCCAACGATGTCAATAGTGAAAATGTAATAACCAAAATCAATAGTGTGAACTGCATTCTCTATCATCCACAACTTTACTGCCATGGAGTTCAGGGCACCCTCTTCATCCGATCCAAGAATTTTACCTCGTGCACCCTTAACTTCGATATCAGCATCCATACCATACGCAATCGGATCCTGCCCTAACTCCTCTGGCGATACCCAGGTTCGGTATTTGTAAATGTGCTCTATTTCTTTATCTATAATTGCAGCCTTAGGCGGGCAGTTTGGTAAATCCTGGGTCCCGGCAGGACAATCTGGCCCTGCAGGTGATGTGGCACAGCCTGCCTGGAGCAGACTGAAAAGAATGGCAATCAGTAATGTGTAAGATTTATTGTGCTGTTGTTTGTCCATGCTTACTACTATCCATTTGAATGCTCGGGTCATTAACCAACCTGATGCTAGCCGTTACCGGTTGATGATCTGAGAGTATAAGTTGCGGAACTGCATAACTGACGAACTCAAGGTCTTTGGATATCAGTATCCAGTCCAGCCTGTGCTTGCCTTTTTTGTAAGTCCCCAATTTATTTGACTCCGTCTGGTACACCCTCAGATCGGCTTTTTCAACGATGTGTTTCAGAGCCGAGGCGTCTGTTGTCCAGTCAGTATTGAAGTCACCCAGGATCACCAGGGGCGTGGCAATATCTGCAAGCATAGCGCGCATTTCTTCAATCTGGGCTTCACGGACACTTTTACGTGAAAAATCCAGATGTACAGAAATAATGCTGACACTGACAGGTTGCGACAGCTCACCATTTGGATTCCAGAGCACCTTCCCCAGTACAAAACCTTTGTTTGTAGTTGGCGGTGAAGGTGCAAAAGTGTGCGTGAGGCTTTCGATATAGGGGACCCTGGATAATAATGCTGTGCCAAAATCATACATTTGTTTAGTTGCGTGATGTGCATGTACCTTACAGGGGTAATGACTCATTTCAGCGACAAAGTCTACATGGTTGAATTTCCCGGACCACAAGGACGGCGAGTCAGCCTCCTGCAGGGCTATGAGGTCAGCGCCACTGTCACTAAGGAAGTTAGCGATATCCTCAAGATTGCGACGGGTCGTGCTGGTTTTCTGCAGCATCTGGTTAAGCCCCTCTTTTCGGCCATGCGCCAGGTTCAGGGTTACTAATGATAACAATGGTGAGGTGATTACATCATTACTACCGACATCCTGACACTCTGGTGACACCGTGTTTTCTCCACTTGAAGCAATACTACCAAGCGGTATTAAAAACCCAAATATTACCAGGCCGAGGAAAAAGCAAGTAAAGATTCTCAAAAAAGCTGCTCCGGATACAATTAAAAAAGGCCAACGCAGAGACCCTCCCTGATTTTAACAGATGCTTATGTATTTTTAGATCATGCGTTTTCTGGTTGTAAACACCAACAGTCCCTCAATAAGCTCAGTACAGCCTGCGCCCAAACTGCTTTGTACCAGCATAGTCTGCAGAGAAAGTTCTATTTGGATATTGGAGGGGTAAGATATTCATCAAATTTCTCCCTTGCTCTGATGATGTCAAAGTTACGCTTACCCTGATCAATTTTGAGCACACCTTTCAATTTTCCGTAACGGGCATAAATTACGCCGCTACGGGTCTGTTTATTAATTATTGCTTTCGCACCCACATCAAGTTTCTCGCTGTCGATGAATGCGTAAGGAATTATTATCTGTTCATTGGCCAGCTCGAATGTTGCTTCACCCTTCAAGTCTTCAATTGTGAGCATTTTTTCCAGCCATCCGTTTTTTTGCCGGTGGTTGGAAACCATTGCCACAATGGGACGGGTGTCTTTCATTTCGATATCGGCTTGTGCCTGGATACGAACAGGCTTTTTCCACACCGTCCGCCCCTTGTTCAGGTCAAACCTTATATGCCAGTCTGAATCATTAAAACTGGACTCTTCACCAACAACCTTAACTTTGTCGATAAGTATAGATGAGCCGGAAATATCAAACTCCAGGTCTTTAGGTACACCATCGGCCAGCTTGATATCCACTGACAGGCCGGCCGCGACTTCCTGGTTATCAATTCGCGCCTGGAGTTCTCTGGTTTCAAGCTTGACAAACCCAGCCGCGGATGACGGCCTGAGATCAATCATCGCAGTCAGGTCGGCTTTGCCCGTAATCAACTGCAGGGGTGAGTCTTCAGGAAAATACTGATTAAATACAGCCATGTCTGTTACTTTTGCCGATGGTAATTGCAAATGCAGTTCGAGATCTTCCCCAGGTCCGTCATAACTCATGCCTTTTCCAATCGCATCCAGTTTAATCACCACATCTTCAATAAAAGCCTGCTGTTCCCCTGACCGCTTCAACGAGGCATTTGTGATATCCATATCCAGATCCAGATCCGGGCCTTCACCGCCTTTTGTGACTATCAACCGGATATTACCGTCACCCTGGACATGGTAATCAAGAATTTTCAGATCCAGGCCATCTGGCAAAATTTCTATCAGGCTACCTTCCGCTAACCAGCCTGAATTCAATAAGGCCTTAATACTAAGTGTCCCACTACCACCAATGGCCATATTATGTGAATTTTTAAACAATACGCTGATCCATGAAAGATCCGACATGCTGCCGTTAATTTCTAACTCAGCATCGGCAAAAGACAACAGGGTTTCAAGCTCATAGTCCCCGAGAACCCTGGGCACATCGTTTAGTTCAATCTTCTCTTCTGCAAGTTCGGGGAGTTTTAGTTCCAGATGTCCTGTCTCAATAGTCAGGGAGGTTTGTATTTCTGCAGACTCAGCTACCAACTTACTGGCTATGGTGAAATCACCCAGGCGTATGTAAGTTCCGGAAATATCGATTGTTCCAGAACTCAGTTCAGGCGCGCTGGCTGAAACACCAAGATCAAGATCAGTCTCAAAACGATACTCCTTGATGCCTACATCTGCCTTATCTGAGATCAAATGAATATCTGCCTTAAAATCCGTTTCTGAAAGTTTCATATCAGCCTGCAGTTCGGCCACACCACCGTACAGTTTCATTTGCCACTTTGAGGGTAGGTAGCGCTGGAAAAGCCCCAGGTCCGGGACCCTGATGGCGGGTACAATTAAATTCAGGGCGCCTACACCATGGTCCTGATTTTGAACCATGGGCATACTAGTTTTACCACTACCTGAAATAGCCAGCCCTTCGCCAGAGATAAGCGGCCTGGTATCATCCCCGTGAAATGCCTCCAGGTAGTAAACTGGATATCCAGATTCAGGGATTCTGGTTTGCTTGCACTGACATCCAGCCGGATACTCCCCTCGCCCTCAACCCGATGCGACATAACTGCCACCGATAATTTGTGGGCCGCAACAATCATGTCGGTTGCTGGTAATAGAATCCCCCTGTCCATAATTAAATGGCCATTGAGTTCACCCGCACCATTGATTTTCATTCCATGGAAATTACCTGAAAATAGATTCAAGAATGCCAGGCTGTCTACATCGGCATCAACTTCAAAGTCAGTTATTACATAGGGGATGGCTTTAATCCCCTTGTTTTCCTTAAATACAATTGGTGCTATAGCCAGCTCACCCTTAAAACTTCCTTGCCTGAGGACTTCATTATCACCATTGATCAGCAAGGACTGAATTGCCAGGTCAACAAAACCATTTTCAATTGAGAACGGCCCGCTCTGGGTCTGAATTGCCAGGTCTGCCTGCAACTCACCTTCAATCGTCCCTTTAAGTTGATAAATCCATATTTGGTGGGTACCGCTAGCATGGATACCCTCCAGGGATATACGCCAGGGCTTGCGCTTTTTTTTCGGGGTTAATATCGCATCATTAATTTGCCTGCCTTCAATTGGCGGAAAGTACTTAAGTACTGCACTAAAGTCCTTATCCGGTTTCATTCGGGGGCGCTGAAAATACTGGATATCTGTACCTTCAACTGCAGAAATGTTGACCTTGCGTAAAATCAATGGCAGTAGGGATATTGAGGCAGAAGCAGTGGCTATTTCCGCCTGTCATTGCTGTCCACGCCCCTGCCCGTTTAATGAAACCCCACGTGCATGCACCCTGAACGGATACCAGCTCCAGGCTTTTTTCCAGCTGACAGCAAATTTATCCGGCTTTATTTGATTGATTGAACTTTGGGTCACCGGCAAGCTTAATGCCAAGTTTACCATCAACAAATAAGCTAGCTCAAAAATGACAATATACTTAATGACTAGCTTTAACAGGGATTTACTGTTCATTTTATTGTCCGTTAGTTGTCAACAGTATTGTTTTATTCTATATGGCAACAGTATAGAACCAAAACATCTTTTGACACCAGCGCACTGATATACTGCAGCCTGATAAACATTTGCAATCAGGTTTATAAATATGCTTAGTCAATCAAAAAAATATATTGCCGTATTAATCACTTTAGCCCTTATATTGACCGGCATTGTATTTGGAACGGACATTACAAAGTCAACAACACAAACAACAGAACAACAATTGGCGAAAGAACCCACTGATACGCCCACAGCAAATATTAAACTCGATTCTAGCGATACACATTCTGCTGAAGTACTAGCTGAAATTGCCCTGATCAATGCAGATATTGGTGTAGCTACAGGCCCGTCACCGGAAAAAACCGAGCTGGAAATCATCCGTGATTCAATCGACTGGTCTGATGCCCCAAGCCCAGCACCAGAACTGGTAAAAACCGATGATTACGATGTGTTTATTAACGTTACCAGCGAATACCTTATGTATGTATTCGACAAAGTTGGCTTTACCGGAGAGAATCTGGACTCCGGTGAAACCGTTGCCATCCCTCCGTTAATTGTCGTCTCAATCAGCAAGGGCTGGGCAGATGACCAGACTGTACAATTCAAAAAAAACATATTTTACCGAGTCATTTTGGCTCTGCTGCTGTATGAAAATGAAGATATATTACGGGAAAGGGAAGAACTCCTGACAATTCTTGAAGCTGCCGCTGAAGGTGGTAGTTTTAGTGCGGAACAGTCAAATAAATTACATCAACTGGCTTACAGTTATCGGGTAATAAAAGAAGATAGTAAAGAGCCCTTAACCGAGGAGCAAATTCAGGAACTTTTGAAACGCGTTGATATGGTACCGCCGTCCCTGGGGCTGGCCCAGGCGGCTCACGAAAGCGGTTATGCCACATCCAGGTTTGCACACACGGGTAATGCCCTGTTCGGGCAGTGGGACTGGAGCGCGAAGGCGATCAAGCCGAAGCAACAGCGAAAGGGTATGGGTAATTATGGAATTAAATCATTTGATCAGCCAGTTGATTCTGTGCGCTCATATTACTGGAACCTGAATACCCACCGCAGTTATGCAATGTTCAGGACACAACGTGCCATCCAGCGCGGTCAACAGCGTGGCAGGGTCGTACTCGATGGTGAAAAACTTGCGGGCACATTGACTTCATATTCTGAGCGCGGTAAAGAATATACTGAAGAATTAAAAAGCACCATCAGGTTTAATCGCCTTGAGCGGGCGGATAAACTTCGCCTGATGGAAGGCAAAGCGGTTTATTTTAATTAACTACAGGCTTTCGCTCAATCACAGTCCTGATGGGTTCCATGGCAGAGAATGGGCGAATGCCAGCATACGCTTTAGTGGGGCTGCTTAACTTCGACTTTCTCAACACGACTGGCAGTGCTTTGAAGGTCCTGGTGCAGGACCAGGGTCCGGCTTTCTAGTTCTTCAATTTGTTTTCGAAGTATAGAGATATCTTCATTCATATATACCAGGCCATCCTGCAGCCGCAATTTATTGAAGTCATCAAGCCGAACATACAAGGCATGCAGATCCTGGCGATAAACACCCATCCAGCCTTTCGCTTCCCATAGTTGATAAGCAAGGGTTGTTAGTGCAAAAAAACCAACAACCAGTGCAACTGATGACATTTCCATTCTCATCTCCCCACTGAACTCAGAAAAACTACGACAAACATCACCGCGTATGCAATCAGCATCATGATCATGCCGCGTTTTTTCTCACCTTTAAAGATCACAGCAAGAAATCCGATCACAATTCCCCAAAATGGGAGCAGGAGTGAAACAATTATGTCTACTGCGGTTACATTCAGGTAACGTTTTCTGCCACTGGGCAGTATTTCGAATAGCTGGGCATCCATATCCTACTCCTGGTTTGTTTGGGATCAGACTGGATAATGCAGGTTTGCTCAGTGCTTTACTTGACCTGACCGGTCAATGACTTAACCGCAATGGTAAAACTGGTTTGTTGCTTTAAAGACAAGCCATGTCCCGGGCTTAGGCGGGAATAGCATCAGCGGGATTGCGTGCCTTTGATGGCGACATCCCGGTCCAGCCCCTGTAGGCCCGGGAAAACGAGCTGGGTTCGGAAAATCCCAGCAGGTAGGATATTTCAGTCAGGGTTAAAGACTCATCGCGAATATATTTTAGCGCCAGTTCGTGCCGCTGTTCCGATAACAACTCGCGAAAGCTTAAGTGTTCTTCATCGAGGCGGCGGCCGAGGGTGCGTACCGAGATATTCAACATTGCAGCGACTGTTTCAGCTGAAATATCACCCTCTGCCATAAGATCGATAATAGCCGCCCTCGATTGACTGATGATATCAGTCTTATCGTGCAGGGCGAGGTAACGGGTGATCACTTCATTGTGCATCCGCGACAGTTCCGGGTGTCCCCTGGACAGCTTTTTATCCATCAGACGGGTCGGTATGACAATGCAGTCGGTCGCAGCATTAAACTGTAAGGGGCATCTAAAATGATTCACAAAAGGCTCAATATCCAACGGTTGCTCCGCGGTAAACTCAACCCGGTCAGGACTGAAGTCATCACCCAGGATCAGGCGGCATAAATGCACAAAAAGAGCCATTGGGACCTGCAGGTGATGCGCTGGAGGATTAACGCCAGGCGGGCGGGTGTAATCAATAATCACATCAGCACCCTCTTCTCGAACTTTCATAAAATGAGTATCGGTCACCACTCGGGAATAACGCAGGAATTTACGCAGTGCAGATGAAAGGCTGGAACTGGTCAGCCACGAATAACCCAGGGCACCAAAATGGGAAGGATGAAAGTGTGCCGTAGCCCGCAAGCCGAATGCCGAATCGCCACTGGCCTCAGCCGCAATATCGAGCAAGTGATCAAATTGCTTACGCGACACCCTTTTGTTTGGATTATTGCGAATCTCAGGATCCAGGCCGGCTTTAGTAAACAACGGCGCAGGATCCATCCCCCTTGATCGAATCAATTCCCAAATATAATCGGTGGTCGGAGCGTAAACAGTCATATAGTCGCTTTATTTCAAAGTGTGCAGGTATACGATAGTACAGATAAATGACTGCATAAAGCTAGAGGTAAGGGTTTTTATCCCTGAATGTTGCTACTGAAATCGCAATTGACAAAATTATAATGGCATTAAAAAAAACCGGAACGATCATAAAAGCGTAGCCCAGGTGATGTACTGACGCACCGCCGATAACCGCCGTGATTGCTGTGGCGCCACCGGGTGGATGCATACAGCGCAGGTGGTGCATGGCCAGCATAGCAAGTGGGATAGTGGCTGAGGCCGCAATCACATCTACAGGTATTAACAAATAGCAACTCACACCGACAAACGCAGACACCAGATGACCGCCAACGATATTCCAGGGTTGGGATGCCGGAACATGCGGCATGCCGAAAACCAGGATGGCCGTTGCACCGGTCGATGCCAGGATGATGTGGGTGCCTTCCGCCGACAGGATGGTGTCACTGAAGAAGGTCGCCAGCAGCGTGCTGAAGAACGCACCGATGACAGAGACCGTCATTTCAGTTTTACTCATGCTACGCATGATATTGCCCGGTCACCGCCGATTTATTCGTGCTCACATTTTCCCCGATTAGCCCAGGTCTTGAATAACGGCAGTAATCCGTTGTTATCAACTGGGTTTAATTAACTGCCTGAGGCATACCGTCCAGATTCACCATCATAGCCTCTGGGTCTTTAAAGTCAAAACCTTTAATTTTTGTATTGGCAGCTAAAACCTGAATGTATTCACTAATCCCATTCATCAAGGACTGGGCACTCAAGTATTCTTTAATATGCCCTGAAACCTGTTCAAATGGTAAAACCTTCTGCAGCTTTTTATCGGTAAATTTCGCACGATTATTTTCATAATAACGTTTACAGACATCCTCTCCAGCTTCGGGCACAGAGACAGACTGATCAATTAATGCATTGATCAACTGCTCTTCCTCTGCCGAATCGAAATCAGACAGGGCTTTGTCGGCCAACTCTGCCACAATCTTCTGTTTGAATGCCGTATTCAGCAAAAGCTGCCTGACGACCAGTGATTGGGCCGCCATGAAACAGGCATGCTTGATACTGTCCGCATCTTCCTGGTACTGCATTTCTTCAAACACCCGGGCATCTGCGATTTCTATACCGCCTACATGTATTGGCATAATATTATTCCCTGATTATCTGCTTAGTATCTTTTACGCACGATTTGATAGTTACTGCGGGTTAGATACTGAACCGGAACACTCCAGATGTGTACCAGACGGGTGAACGGAAACAAAACAAAGATGCTCATGCCTAATACCAGGTGCAGTTTAAATACCCATGCTTCATTGACCACAAACACTGCAGCACCCGACCTGAAGGTTACGATATGCTGTGCCCAGTTTGCCAGGGCAATCATTGAACTGCCATCCAGGTGCTGCGCAGAAAACGGGATGGTAATCAAGCCGAGGATTAACTGTACCAGTAGTACGATCAGGATCATAATGTCGGCAAAGTGACTGGTAGCCCTGATGCGTTTATTAGTGAGGCGACGGTTCAGCAGCATAAGCAAACCTATCAGACAGAAAGTACCAAAAATGCCCCCGGCTGTCATTGCCATTATCTGCTTGGTACCGGGACTCATAAACGGGTGATAAACCCACTCTGGTGTCAACAGCCCGATAAAATGCCCGAAAAACAGGAAAATGATACCGATATGGAACAGGTTGCTACCCAGGCGCATACCTTTTTTGCTTAACAGTTGGCTGGAATCCGCTTTCCAGGAATACTGATCGCGGTCATATCTCAAAGCACTGCCAAGCACAAATATGGTCAATGCTATATAAGGAAAGTAACCAAAGAAAAACTCGTTCAGGTAATTTGCAATCATTGTATATCTCCAGAAAATAAATTCTGACTGTTTTTGTCAGTGCCGGTCTGGTAAACCTCACAGGAACCACAGTCGGCTTCATCTCCGCCAAAGGCCGGGGCTTCTTCCCATTCCTTATCCAGCTCATCAAATGTTTCAGGGTCTTTAGGTGCATTTTTAACCGCCAAAGCCACTTTTATCTTATCTACTTTTACATTAGGTAAGTTCTCTATCACTTTGAATATACTTGCATATATAGAGTTACTTTTCTGTAAATGCGTACCTATCGTAGCGATTACATCGATCCCATCTGCCAACAACTCAAGGGCTTCATCCAGTTCGCACCAGGACAGGTACTCTAAAAACACCGGCAGGTAATCAGGCAGCTCATTACTGTTGATACCCAGGCCCTTGGCAGCGTACATTTCCTTCATATCAACCATGGCTGCCCCGCGGTCACGGGACTCTCCATGAATATGTTCGAACAGGTAAAGGCTGTGGTTGCGGCTACGGTCGAAAGTATTGACGTAGCCTTCCTGCAGTTCGATCAGATCATTATTGGCATAGTCACCCAGCAGGGGCTGTAAAGACTTTATCTGCTTCTTGCTCAGCAAGCCTTCATCAGCAAATACACTGGCAAATGAAGCAACCGCTTCCTGTAACGGGGCTTTTGGATAAGTGAGTAATAAACCCAGTAATTTAAACGTTTTCATTATGGACCTTTATCACCTTACCGCTCATGGTGTTGCCGTGGGTCTTTGTTCCAAAAAGGCCGAGTTTTGATTCACCGGTTGCACAACCGTTACCAAAACTGAAGCCACAGGAGGACTTGGTATCAAATGCCAGTTCGTTATCGAAGGGTGTATCACCCGCATACTCACGATGATTCGTCGGAATCACGTAACGGTCTTCGTAATTGGCCAGCGCCATTACCCGATACATATCCTCAACCATATGTTCATCCATACCAACAGCATCCAGCACATCAGTCAGGGTTTCGTTATCTACCCGTTTCGCCCGCTGGAACTTACGCATTGCAAGCATTCTTTCGAGCGCATGTACAACCGGCTCTTCGTCACCTGCCGTCAACATGTTAGCCAGGTACTTAACCGGTATGCGTAGGGATTTTATCTCAGGGATAACACCGCTATCTTCGATTTTACCCTGGGAAATTGCATTCTGGATCGGTGACAATGGCGGCACATACCAGACCATAGGTAAAGTCCTGTATTCCGGATGCAGCGGGAATGCTACTTTCCAGTCAATTGCCATTTTGTAAACCGGTGAGTTCTTAGCCGCTTCAAGCCAGCTGTCAGGAACGCCATCCTTTCTCGCCTGGGCGATCACTGCAGGGTCATTGGGATCCATAAACATGTCCAGCTGGGCCTGGTACAAGTCTTTCTCATCACTCATGCTGGCCATTTCTTCGATCATATCGGCATCATATAAAATCACGCCTAATGAACGGATCCTGCCTACACAGGTTTCTGCACAAACGGTGGGTTCACCGGATTCAATCCGTGGATAGCAGAAAATACATTTTTCCGACTTACCGGACTGCCAGTTATAGTAGATCTTCTTATACGGACAACCGCTGATGCACATCCGCCAGCCGCGGCATTTGTCCTGATCGATCAAAACAATACCATCTTCCTCACGTTTGTAGATAGCGCCACTTGGGCAGGCCGCTACACAGGTCGGATTCAGGCAATGCTCGCATAATCGCGGCAAGTACATCATAAAGGTGTTTTCAAATTCGCCGTAGATCTGTTTTTCTACATCTTTAAAGTTGTAGTCTTTACTGCGTTTTTCGAATTCACCACCGAGTATTTCTTCCCAGTTCGGACCCATTTCCGGCTTTTCCATTAACTCGCCGGTAATCATGGAGTGCGGCCTGGCAACAGGCGGGGCCGACATTTCCGGGGCATTTTGCAAATGCGCATAGTTGAAGGTAAACGGTTCGTAATAATCGTCAATTTCAGGCAGGTCCGGGTTGGCAAATATCTTCGCCAACAACCTGAACTTACCACCCATCTTCGGTTTTAATTTGCCGCCTTTTGAAACCCAGCCGCCGTTCCAGCGATCCTGGTTTTCCCAGTCATGCGGATAACCAATGCCGGGCTTGCTTTCAACGTTATTAAACCAGGCATACTCTACACCCTGGCGTGAAGTCCACACGTTTTTACAGGTGACTGAACAGGTGTGACAGCCAATACATTTATCCAGGTTCAGGACCATGCCTATTTGAGCTCTTATTTTCATGCTTGCTCTCCTGCTACTGGCTCATCTTTCCAGTCGACTTTATCCATTTTGCGCACAATAACAAACTCATCCCGGTTGGATCCCACAGTGCCATAGTAATTAAAGCCATAGGACAACTGGGCATAGCCACCGATCATATGGGTTGGCTTAACCACCGCCCTAGTCACAGAATTGTGAATTCCTCGGCACTGGTTGGTTTCAGCTACGGGACTGGTGTTAAT
>JADFVZ010000028.1 GCA_015222805.1 Pseudomonadota bacterium | reverse complement strand
GACGGCCTGGATGAAATTTCACTGGCAGCGCCTACATTTGTGGTGGAATTGAATAATGGTGAGATCCGGGAATATACCATTCAGCCCGAAGACTGTGGAATTGCGCGCCAGCCAATCGATGGCCTGGTAGTTAGCGGGGCTGAAGAGTCCTATGCCCTGATTCGGGCTGCGCTTGGAGCTGAAGATAATCCGCGAGCTCAAAATGCCGCGAGCATCATAGGCCTCAATGCCGGCGCTGCACTGTATGCCGCAGGGCTGGCCGATAAGCTGGAATACGGAGTTGACCAGGCAATGTCCCTGCTGGAATCCGGAGCTGCGCTGGCGAAGCTCGATCAGCTGATCGCAGTGAGCCATAAAGTATGAGTTATATGTTATGAATCAGGCACTGCCAACCGTACTAGAAAACATCCTTGAGCATAAAGCCGATGAGGTTGCCCATCGTGGCCGCCGCCAGTCACTACCTGGATTAAAATCAATGGCCGCGGACCAGCCTGACTGCCGTGGTTTTTACCGGCAGTTAACAAGTGTCGCTGCCAGCAGGCCTGCAGTGATTGCCGAGGTAAAAAAAGCCTCACCCAGCAAAGGCCTGATTCGTGAGGATTTTGATCCGCCGGCTATTGCCCGCTCCTACGAGGCAGGGGGAGCCGCCTGCCTTTCAGTGTTAACTGACGAGAAATTCTTCCAGGGCCATGATGATTATTTGCGCGCCGCGCGTGCCGTTGTCACCTTGCCGGTATTGCGCAAAGACTTCACTATTGATCGTTATCAGTTGTATGAGGCACGGGCAATGGGAGCCGATGCAGTCTTGTTAATAGTAGCCGCGCTTGATAAAAACCATCTGCTGGACCTAACTGCTGAAGCCATAGAAATTGGGCTGGATGTGCTGGTCGAAGTGCACAATGAGGAAGAAATGGCAGTTGCTTTAGCTTCCGGGTCAGCTTTAATTGGTGTTAATAACCGCAACCTGCATACATTTGAAACTGACCTGGAAAACAGTATCCGCCTGGCATCATTGCTGGATGCGGAACAGCTGCTGGTTGCCGAGTCCGGCATTCATACAATTGCAGATGTGGAATTGCTGCGCAATGCCGGAATTCAAGCTTTCCTCGTTGGTGAAGCCTTTATGCGGGCAGATGATCCGGGCAGGGCGCTGGCATTGATGTTTGCTGGCGAGGCTTAAATCAATACCAGGTTTTATCACCCCGGCCCCTGTCGGAACTGAATAAAAACCTAATCTTTATATACTCCGATTTATTAATCAGCCTTTCGGCTTAAAAATCATTCAATTATGACGCAGGTCAAACACCGGAATTAGCGCAGTTGGTACCATCAGTGTGAGGTGGTTCGCTTACGGGGAAGTCACTGATTTTCTGATCAATTTTTCGAGTATAAACTCACGAGGTGCTTTGATGGAAAAGCTTCGGGTCAAATTTTTTAATCGCCATATATCAAGACTTATCTACCCTTCGATTCTGCTTTTTCTGCTCCTGGGTTTCTCACTAGATTCCCTGGCGGAAAGCATCGGTTGTGACGATGATTTTGTCCAGCTGGACAACGCTGCATTGGTAATCAATGTCGCTCCCACAAACATTGACGATACCACCAACATTCAATGTGCGCTGGATGTTGCAGCCAGTGATGGATATCCCATTGTCAGGCTGGCTGCCGATACTTATTTTGTCGGTAGCCTGGTTGTGGAAAACTTCAAGGCGACTCTGGAGGGTATAACCAAGGCGTCCACCATCATTGAAGTGCTGGATGGATCCATTGATTGCGAGGCCATGGAATCTGTTGGTTTGACTTCTTCTGTTTTAAAGTTCGTGCGAGGAGAGCCGCGCATACGATTTATGACCATCAAAGCAGACCACCCTTGTATTGGTGGTTTGCGGGTAAATAATATTTTACATTTTACCGGCCTGCCTGCTACTCCTGCAAATTGTGCTAACGATGTTATTTTTGGGGCCGTGGACAGGGTAATAATAGACGCTACCAGTTGGAAAGGTGCCAGAATTGCAGTTTCAGCCAGTGCGGAAGGCAGTAACCTGCCGGGAGGAAGCAGCCTTCCAGCCTGTAGCGAAACATTATTAGGTACCTTCAAACTGAACCGGAGTTTTATCTACAATGCAGACACCGCGATATATACCGCAATGAAAGCCGGTGCGCAGGTCGATATCAACTTTAATGAATTTAGTGATAACAGGCATTCAATAAGGCTTAGGGATACTAACCAGAATACAACGATTACTACAAATAAATTTTTCAATGAAGACCCTAGTTCTGAATTTGGCGGGGCCGGGTTTGTCGCAGTATTTATTGAGACATCTTCAGGTGATGCGCCAGCAGTGACACGCGTAGTTATTCATAATAATGAGTTCAATATGCTTTCCCTGTTTGGTGAAGGAGGTACCGTTATCTGGATGGGTAATGACATCGGTGATACCGATATAAGCAGTGCTATTACCAACAACAGGTTTAAGCTTTCCGGAAATTCTGTAACGGGTATTTTCTCCAAGAGTGTTTCCAATACACACGTATCTGCAAACCAGTTTTCAGGTGACGGCCGTGTTGCCGTGTTTACAAATGGTGATTCCAGTTTTGCTACAGGCTGGACTATCACTGCAAATACGGGCTTAAAGGAATTCACTTCCTGGCCTGCAGGTGTAGATATTGTTCTTGGAACAGAAACTTCCCAGTGTGTTGTTGGGCCCGGCCAGGAAGCTGGTGTGAGTGACTATGGAACTGAAAACACGGTACTTCCGTAGTAAATACCAGCATTCTCATGCGGCGCAGCGGGCAGCCATAACTTAAGTGCAACAGTTAAAGCGTGCCCAAAAATATTGGCAACACTCACAGGTGCCTGTTGATGGAGAATGCTGCGGCATAAATTAAGAAGTGCTTACTGCCTCAATGGAAAGGGACTTTAATGCTAGTTCTGAACTGCTCCAACGAGAGGATCGATATCAACCAGGAATATACCGCCTGACTCTACTTTGAAGCCGTCATCAAGTACCACATTCTGGCCGGCTCTCAAAGTCAGGCTTCCTGTGGGTGTTACAGTAACGCCCGTTCCAGCAGTAATGGTCTGGCAAGCTTCATATATCTCAGCCGTACTAATGGTGAGATTCTCCAACAGTAATTCTGTGTCGATGGTGCAAACCTGTGTCCTGAAATTAGCCACAATAGGTGCAGTCAGGTTGGCGGTTCGATGGTTGTCGCGTTCATCTGCAATGCCAGTATCCACCCCGGCATGTTGTACAGCAGGGTTGGAAAAGTGCGCAACCCGGGTGCATCCATTTGGGCATTGGTTTGAGTAGGACATAACAGTTCGATAGGAAGCGTTGACAAAGTGCCCGAAGGACCAGGGGTAGGAAGCAGTAGCCGGGCTAGTTCCGTTCGCGGGATCATGTTCCATACCCATATTATGACCGTGCTCATGTGCCCAGCTCAGGTTGCCCACAGCGCAACCACGGGCAGTAACCTGGAATGCAGAACTCTCGAATGCCGCTGAAGGGGTACGCATTACATAACCACGCCCACAATACCCACCCCCATCCTGGGTTAGCAGCGAGACCATGTCTGCGCCTTTGGTGTTCCTTAGCGCCGCTACGCCAACATCATTGCTGAGCCAGCTTAGATCTAGCGATGAGTTACCGCTATCATGGTATGTAGTTACCTCGGCGTGGACAAGATGGAAGCGGGTGATTACATCGCTGTCTGTAAATGCAGTATTTGCCGTATCAACTGCCGCCTGGGCGGTTGCCTCGATGGCTGCCACACCGCCTGCCGCGTCTCGGGCCTCAGGTGTGTACATCACCATTACATCAATTCGGGCAGCGGTGTCACCACTGGAGACCTGAGCCAGATTCCGGGGCGGTAGACCTGTCTCACTCGGTACTTCCACTCCGGCGCACTCAGGATATAGCCCCTGATCGATTTCCATCATTACTTCGCTCCCATCCTGGAGGTTCTCAATGATGTAGGTTTTTTCTGCGTGTTGAATAAACCCGATTACTACCCCCTGATGAACCGTGAGCACCAGTGTGCCTGAGGCCGAGTCGTCGAATTGTCCACGCCAGGTAAAGTCTTCAAAACCTCTGTATTCAAACCGGGTTCGCTTTGCCAGTTGTTGGGTTCCATTGAGCAGGGGTACCTGGAAAAATTCTGGATTAGCAGCAATCACACTGATATCGATATTGACGCGCTCTGCAGCTAGAACCTCGGCACGGGTATTGCTTATACCAACAGGAGTTGTGCCAAATGAGAATAACCTTGGAGCTGCTTCACCGAATGCTGTGGAAGCTGTAAGTAAAAGAGCTGAAATAGCTAATATGTGTTTAATCATTGGTGAGTATCTCCAATTGGATTTGGCTGCACTCCAGTCTAACAAAAAGCAAATAAACATCCTAGTAGAAAACTTATACCGCTAAAACTCAAATTATAGAGGGAAATATTCTGTACGTTAGTACTACTCTGGGTGTGGAATGTTTGAGTCGCCGACACCGAAGTAAGCAAAGAGGTAAAACGATTAGATCCGATAAACCAGTGCCTTCATCACTTTTGAAGTTGCTGTCATCATTCGTTTCACCGGTAGGGGTAAATCCCGGGCACCGGATTCAGCCGCCATAACAGCGTGCCGGGCCTCATCTATTTTCATCTGTGCCAATATAGCTTCAGAGCGCTTATCTTCAACGGGCAATTGTCCAAGATGATCGTCCAGATGTGATTCCACCTGTTTTTCAGTTTCTTCAAGAAAACCCAGTGACCATTCATCCCCGGCAATTCCGGCGGCCATTCCCAGTGCCCAGGAACCGGCATACCAGAAGAAATTCAAATGGCTGGGGCGGTCATCCAGTTCATCCAGGCGCTGTTCGCACCAGGCGAGGTGATCAATTTCATCGACGGCAGCTTCATGCATTTTATCGCGCACCGCAGGATCACGGGCGGTTGCAGCCTGGCCGGCATAAAGTGCCTGGGCACAGACCTCACCGGTATGATTAATCCGCATTAACCCGGCAACATGCCGACGCTGGCTATCATCAAGGACGATCTCAGGAATATCTCCGGCAGGGTTGGGGCGCGGTGATTCAGGAGCCCGGGTGGTGGCAATGCGCAGGGCCTGGTCGAGGCCGCTGATCAGGGTGTCTATTACGGATGTTTGTCGATTCATGGGCTGGCCCTTCAGGTGATTTGGTCATTATACTCCCCTAAACAGACGCGTTGATCGTCCCCTTTCCTTTATAATGCAGTCTTATCCAGCCAGTATTAATGAATTTGATGAGTTTTTACCAGAGACACCTGTTTATTTGCATAAATCAACGCGAAGAAGGTGCTGATCGTCCCAGTTGTGCCAATTGCGGCTCCCCGGAATTATTGGCGTATGCTAAAAACAAGATCAAGGAGATGGGTCTGACTGGACCCGGTAAATTGCGGATTAATGGATCACGCTGCATGGATCGGTGCGAACAGGGGCCGGTTTGCGTGGTTTACCCGGATGCTGTCTGGTATACCTATATAGATGAAAGCGATCTGGATGAAATCATAGCTTCTCACTTGCAGTCCGGTATTCCTGTGGAGAGATTAAAAATAGCGGATCTGGTTGTATAAATCTGTCGCTTCAGGCTTGCAGTCCGGTGTTTAAACCTGTAAAATTCCCGCTCTTAACTGCGGCGTTTGTGCGCGCGGACAATTTTAATAGAACAATTATTGGGTTACTGGTATGAATACTATCAGCGCAAAACCACTCGAAGTCGAACGTGACTGGTACATTGTGGATGCAGAGAACAAAATTCTGGGTAGATTGGCAACTGAGATTGCTACACGTCTGCGCGGCAAACATAAGCCTATATATACACCGCATGTGGATACCGGCGACTACATTGTAGTTATCAACGCTGATAAAATCGGCGTAACCGGCAATAAGATGAAAGATAAGCTGTATCAGCACCACACGGGCTATATCGGTAACCTTAAAACCACCAACCTTGAAAAGTTGCTGGCCGAACATCCTGAACGCGTCCTTGAAAAGGCCGTTAAGGGCATGCTGCCGAAAAATTCACTGGGCCGGACAATGTTCCGCAAACTGAAAGTTTATGCTGGCACTGAGCACCCGCATGCCGCCCAGCAACCACAAACTCTGGATATTTAATCGCTATGGCAACCCAACAGTTTTACGGCACAGGCCGTCGCAAATCATCAACCGCTCGTGTTTTCATGTCGAAAGGCGAAGGTCAGATTACAGTCAACAAGCAGCCGCTGGATGAATACTTTGGTCGCGAAACTTCGCGCATGGTTGTTCGCCAACCGCTTGAACTCCTGGAAATGATGGAAAAGTTTGACTTCAAGGTTACTGTTAAAGGTGGCGGCATGACCGGCCAGGCCGGTGCCATCCGTTTAGGCGTAACCCGCGCATTGATGGAATACGATGAAAGCCTGCGTGGTGATTTGCGCAAAGCTGGATTTGTAACCCGTGATTCACGTAAAGTTGAGCGTAAGAAAGTCGGCTTGCACAAAGCACGTAAAGCAACTCAGTACTCCAAACGCTAAATGGTTTGAGGCTTTCTGTACGAAAGCCCCACCAGCAAAGGATACTGGGGGATCGTATAGTGGTAGTACTACGGACTCTGACTCCGTCAGCGGGGGTTCAAATCCCTCTCCCCCAGCCATAAATGAAAAGCTGCCTTCGGGCAGCTTTTTTTATACCTGAAACAATTCCTCTCCCGTAGGGTGCTGTTAGTCGGGCTTTGCCTGGCGTAACGCACCGGGAAGTTGGGCGATAGTTTAACAGCCGGGTGATGAAACCATCG
>JADFVZ010000004.1 GCA_015222805.1 Pseudomonadota bacterium | reverse complement strand
TACCTTTATTCTTCTGTCCCTGTGCTAAAATTGGGCTTTCTCAAAACCAGAGTTGGAATGTAATATGAAACCCTTGAATAACCTCTCCCTGCTGCTTGCCTTTGTTGCTCTAAGCTTCATTCTCACCGCATGCGCCTCCACGATTACAGAGGAAGAACTGATCCTGGTTCCCGAAACTTCAACAGAAAGCATTCCAAGCCTTGAAGATGGTTTGAAAGTTGAGCCGCAAGTTGACGGGGAAGTAGACGATGAGGATTAATATATCCTCTACGCTTTTCCTGGTTTTTGCAGTCACTTTTTTAGCCGGTTGTGCATCCACCATTACTGAAGATGAATTAATTATTGTTCCTGAAACCCGGCTGGAAGGAACACCAACGCTGGCCCAGGGACTGGGGATGACTGAAGTCACGTCAGCGAAAATAACAGATGATGACTCAAACACTGAATTGGCGAGTTTATTCCAACAGTATTTTGATCAAGGCCTGGACCTCAACCCCATCATGGGCACCTTCCTGGGTATGCGCAAATACAATGCCTTATGGACCAACATACTGGGACCTGAACATCGCCAGGATACGCATGACTATAACCAGCGCTGGCTGGATACTTTGAACAACTTTGATAGTGAAGGCCTGAATAATACTGACACGGTCAGCCTGCAGGTCCTTAAGTATCAACTGCATGAAGCGCTGGAAAGTGAACAGTACCCCAGTTATATGCTCCCCATATCTCAGTTTTACTCTATTCCGAATTTTTTAGCCCAACTGGGATCCGGCATGAGTGTACAGCCTTTCAGCAGCATCGAGGATTACCAGAACTGGCAACTGCGAGCCAAAATTATACCCGTGATTTTTGACCAGGCAATCAGTAATATGCGTGAAGGCATGGCCGCAGGTGTTGTTCAACCCCAGGTATTGATGGGAAAGGTCCTGCCGCAATTATCCGCCCACCTGGTTGAAAACATTGCCGACAGCCTGTTCTGGCAGCCGGTAGCCAACATGCCTGATTCAATTGATGCAGAGGATGCCAAAACCATTCACCGCCAGTACCAGCAGATGATTGGTGCCGAAATTATCCCTGCCTACCGTCGCCTGCATGATTTCATTCGTGATGAATACCTGCCTGCCGGTCGTGACAGTATCGGCTGGAGTTCCCTGCCTAATGGTGAAGACTGGTATAACTTCCATATCCGCAGTCATACAACAACCGATATGACTGCCGATGAAGTCCATCAGTTCGGCCTGGATGAAGTCGCCAGGATAACTGCTGAAATGGTAGCGGTAAAAGAAACTGTCGCTTTTGATGGGGACCTGCCGGCATTCTTCAAATTCCTCCAGGACGATGATCAATTTTACTTTGATAATCCGGAAGACCTGCTGCAGGGGTATCGTGACCTGCAATCTAAAATCAATGCCAGGCTCCCCAAACTATTTGATATTGAACCGAAAACGGATTACGAAGTTCGTGCAATCGAAGCCTTCCGCGCAGAGTCAGCCGCCGGGGCTTCCTACACATCTGGAACCGCAGATGGCTCAAGACCGGGGATCTTTTATGTCAACACCTTCAACCTGAAAGCTCAACCCAAATTCATTATGGAAACCCTCTCAATCCACGAGGCATCCCCCGGACACCACTTCCAGATTTCCATCCAGCAGGAAATTGCCGGCTTACCCATGTTTAGGCGTTTTGGTGGCTTTACCGCTTTTGCTGAAGGCTGGGCACTGTATGCAGAGTCACTGGGTAAAGAGCTGGGTATGTTCACCGACCCTTACCAGTACTACGGCCGTTTGAGTGACGAAATGCTGCGTGCCATGCGCCTGGTTGTCGATACCGGCATGCACGCCAAAGGCTGGACTCGCGAGCAGGCAATCAAATACATGCTTGACCACTCTTCAATGGCAGAATCTGATGTTATTGCTGAAGTTGAACGCTATATTGCCAGCCCAGGACAGGCATTAGCCTATAAAGTGGGACAGCGGACTATCTCTGGACTGCGCAGTTACGGAGAAAATGCCCTGGGTGAAAACTTTGATATTCGTAGCTTTCACAGCCTGGTATTGACAGGTGGTGCCGTACCCCTGGATGTCCTCAGCCAACAGGTTGAAGCCTGGGTTGAAGCTCAGCGGTGAAAGAGATAAAAGAGAAGCAGCAGCCACCGGCCAATAAATTCAACCCCCCGAGAATGATCCCGCCTTTCTGGCTGGTGCTGACGCTTGTGGCAATGTGGGCGCTGGATAAATGGCAACCACTGCTGCAACTGTGGGGCAAGTCCGCAGCCGACATTGGTTTCTTTTTTATTGCTGCCGGCCTGGTCCTGGATGGCTGGGGTGCGCTGCGTTTTTTACTGGTCAGAACCGGGCTTGTACCTTTCACCCCGGTAACCTGCCTGGTCAAAACCGGGCCCTTCCGCTTTAGCCGCAACCCGATGTATATCGGGATGCTTTCAATCGTATTGGGCGGAGCAATAAAATTCGGTTCACTAAGCCCATTTTTTATGCTGCCGGTGCTGTTTATGATCCTGCGGAACCGTTTTGTAATACCAGAAGAAGCCATGCTTGAAGAAGTTCTGGGTGAACCCTATCTCGAGTTCAAAAAAGAAAGGCGCCGTTGGTTATAGACAGGAAGCCAGTTACTTAACTACAAGACCTCTGGGTCACGGGCCCGGCTATTCGCCGTCCCGAGATGACATTCTATTTACTGTTCTGATTGGCCCCACACAACGTCTTGTCATTGATGTGCAGGATGCGCGAATGATGTGTGAACACAAGGATGTGCGGAACGGCCGGGTGTAGACGTGAATCCAGCAGGTCGCTCAGCAACCCTGTAATAGACTAATCGAAACGCTTCTTTTCCATGCGCTTCTGAAAAATGACTGCATCAGGATAATCTTCCAGTACAGTGGCACTGATTTCGGCAAATTCTTTCGGGGGAATATGACCAACAATTTGCACTGGCGCATGCATATACTGTGCAAGCATTGCTTTGCCTGAAGCCCTGGTGAAGAAGGTGTAAGGCGCAAGCAGAATATCTATTTTCCGGTTTTGCAAACCGGCAGCAATAAAATCAGCCGGTGTCGCTGCTGCATCACCAATATGCAGGATGGTTTTACCACCAACTGTCATTAGATGCCCGTAATGCTGTAGGGATGCAAATTTCCCAGTACCGTGGCTCAATGGAAAAATCTCTACCTTAACCCCTTCTTTAGTAAATGTTTTCGGTACACCCGCCTGTACTGTCACTGTTTTTATATTTTTGTGGGTTTTAGCAAAGGGTTTACAACGTTCTTTTAAAATAGTAACGACCTGGGGTGAAGATATAAACTGGGTGGAGTGGCTGGCTTTGATGAATTTACAGGCCATATCAGGCTGAAAATGCTCAAAATGCCGATGGCTTGCCAGCGCCAGGTCGATATCTTCAAAGTCTTCTTTAGCAACAACCATTTCACTAACAGCTTTTTCATCCAGGCCTTCAAACAATGCGTAAGCTTCGCCCAGGAAACCATCAATGATGATCTTGTCCTTATCATCACTTAATAAATAACCCAGGTTACCCAGAAAGGTAATCTCTAACGCTGCCTGTGCTGTCGTTAATACACTGACTGATGAGAGCAACAGCAGGCTGGCGATAACTTGTTTGATTTTATTCATGAGATTATTTACCTTGAAAATCCTTTTCATAGGCCTTGATTAAAATATCCCAGCCTTTTTGGGGAAATAGTTCCCCGGGGAATATTTTTTCCAGTGAACGTTTTAGACGCTGGATATTTTTATTTTGCCAACTGGTATTCGGCTGTTTTATATGGCATTTGTCAAAGTCTATCAAAAACACGCGTCCCGCTGTGTTTAGCAATATATTATTTGCGTTCAAGTCGGCATGAAAAACACCCCTGGTATGGAATTTTTTTAATGTTTTCCCAATTGACTGCCAGCTTTCTTTTGATAGTGACTTAAGTTTCTCTTTTTCAGCCAGGGTTTCTGTATCCGGCAGCATGCGTGTCATCAACGCCATCCTGGCAAACACAGAGCCACTCTTTTCACATAAGACTGCCAGTGGTTCAGGTACCGGTAGCGATTTTTTGTGCAGCGTCTGCAGCAATCGAAATTCACGAAAGGCACGGCTGTTTTCATAGCCCGTAAAGAGGTATAGCGCCCGATTAACTTTTGCCATCATCCCACCGCGATAATAGCGTTTCAGCACGGCTTCACCTGCCGGGCAACGGATTACAACCGCCCCGCCCCGCCCTGATGGCCGGTGCACAACCGCATCGCGATTTTCCCAGAAAGCAGGTTCAAACTGGATCGTTTCCGGGGCAGCCATCGCCGTAGCATCGTATAATATGCGGGCATTGTCGAAAGAGATAAGGGTAGATTTCATAATCTTCGTTTTATTGGGCTCTGTTAAGTTTGCAGTTAGCCACTCCGAAGGTCAATCAGAATAGAATGAAAAGAAGCCAGCATACATTTAACCTCAAGCTCCTGCCACTGTCAGCAGCCCCGCAAAGCATCTGTATATTGCGGCTGTCTGCACTCGGAGACGTCACCCATGTACTGCCCGTGGTAGCTGCAATTCAAAAATTCTGGCCACAAACACAAATCACCTGGATCCTCGGCAAGCTCGAGTATCAACTGCTAAAACACCTTAAAAATATTGAATTTATTGTTTTTGATAAAAAACACAGCTTCCGTTCTTACCGCAAGCTGAAAGCTATACTCGCAGGACGCCAATTTGACCTGTTGCTGCAAATGCAGGTGGCTTTGCGGGCCAACCTGGTCAGCAAAGTGGTTAACAGCCCTGTCCGTCTTGGCTGGGATGATAAACGCTCACGCGACTGGCACCATAAATTTGTGAACCACCAGGTACCTGAAGTAGCTTATCAGCATCAGAGTCAGGGCTTTCTGTCCTTTGCCAGAACATTGGGTTTATCGATTCGGGAACCTGGCTGGCAACTGCCTGTAAGTGAAGACGCCATGGGTTTTGTCAATCAACACATGCCGGGAGACCAGCCAACACTGGTCATCAGTCCCTGCTCCAGTCATAAACTCAGAAACTGGTCCATCGAAGCTTATGCAGCTGTAGCTGATTATGCCGTCAGCGAAATGGGGCTGCGAGTGGTACTCAGCGGCGGTCCGAGTGAACTCGAAAACTCAGTCGCCGGAGGAATCGAAAAAGCCATGCACAATCCGGTAATCAACCTGGTTGGAAAAGATACCCTGCAGCAGTCCCTTGGGGTATTACAAAAAGCAGATATTGTCATTTCACCGGACTCAGGGCCTGCACATATTGCCAATGCGCTTGGCACCCCGGTTCTCGGCCTGTATGCCGCTACCTGGTCACGTCGCAGCGGTCCCTACAACAGCCTGGAGTTATGTGTCGACCGCTTTCCCGAAGCTGCCCGGAAATTCCTGCATAAAGAACCTCGGGAGTTACGCTGGGGCACTAAAATTGAGCAGCCGGGAGTCATGGACCTGATCCGGGTAGATGATGTCATTGAAAAACTGGACAACTG
>JADFVZ010000003.1 GCA_015222805.1 Pseudomonadota bacterium | reverse complement strand
GTTACTTTTTTCTTAGCAACTTTCTTTTTAGCCGCCTTCTTCGCTACTTTTTTCTTAGCAACTTTCTTTTTAGCTGGCTTCTTCGTTACTTTTTTCTTAGCAACTTTCTTTTTTGTTGTTTTTTTCTTACTGGTTTTACTAGCGGTTGTTCCACCACCAGCGGCGGTATCTTCAGCTTTATTTTCAAGCAGTTCTTCATCATGGTGCAACATATTTGTCTCCCTACTTTAACGAGTGCCTATTAAGATGCCACAAAACCCTATAGTCTGTCGACTAATTTTGTTCATTCATGTGTTTTATCCATTGCTGGGCAGCTTTAGTTGTCTTCTTATAACGGGTCGCATTACCGAAGCTCTCCCTGGCTGCTTTGTATTTGCCAGTATTAAATTCTGCCATTCCTTTCAACAGCCAGGCCTCACCCATCTCCCTTTCTTTGATGCCGCCTTTCTTAATTGCATTACCCATGGCGATACCGGACTCTGCCCATTGCTCAGTATCAGCAAGAAGATAACCGCGACGTAAATCAATTTTGCCATCATTAGCCAACTTACTGGCTTCTCCAAAAGCAACAAGCGCCTTTTCTAGCTCTTCTGCCTGGTACCAGGTATCACCTAACTGGGTTAATGTCCTTTCATTCTTTTCAATCAGTCCATCAGCCATACCCTTTTCCAGAATCACGGCTGCTTTGTAGGGAATATCAAGGTACTGATTGAGACTAATTAACTGCAGAAGATCAGACTTTTTATCCAGGAGACCATTTGAATAAGCCAGTGATAACACCGCGAGGCCTTTCTTATCCTGCTTCAATTTCACATAGATTGAAGACAACTGGATCCAGTATTGCTTGTTGTTCGGCCATCTCGAAATCATGGTTTCCAAAGTCTTGGCAGCTTCCGGGAACTGTTTTAATTCATAGTGAGATGCAAGCTTTACCTCATACCAGCTTTTCTTTGGATCATCTGAACTTGCAATGGCTTTGTTGATGGCACTCAGGGCTTCACGGTAGTTGTTATCTGCAATATGGATCGAGGCCTTAAGCACATATGCCAGAGGATTGATATCAGCTTCCGGAACTGCACAAAACCACATATCCAGGCGTACAAGTGCCTCATCATAGCGTTTGTCCATGTAATACAACTGCGCAATTTGATACATTAACGCATAATGAATCTGATCCGGTAGCGCATCAAGTTCAACCGCCTTTTCAAAATTTTTCAATGCCGAAGGATAGCGTTCCCGTGACCACTCAACCTGGGCCAGTAACTGGTAGGCAATGGCTTTTACATACGCATTATTACTCGTACGCTTAAGCATCTGGTTGAGGGCATCTGCGGCTTCATTATATTTTTCATCACCGATGATCTTATAGATTTTCTCCATCCGCTTGTATTCAGATTCATTGTAGCTACCGGCCTTCACATCACGATCCAGGTGACAGTCATCCGCAGCAATGACATTACTGCTTATAGCCAGTAATGCACCCAGGATAACGATTTTAATACTGCGAATCAGTTGCATAGATTAACCTTGAATTTCACGCATATTTCCATAATTCACTGTGACTGAAGACACCCGTTAACCACCCAGGTTAAATTCGATTGTCTGTGTTGCCTGGCGCTCGACTGCGTTGCCATCAACCACCCTGGGCTTAAATTTCCATTTGAGGATGGCACGAATCGCCTCCCGGTTAAAAATACGCGGAGGCTTGGACTCCAGCACCCGCGGATTAGTGACAGTTCCCACGGGCGTGATGGTAAATTCCATTTTGACCCAGCCTTCTATTCCCTTCATTTGTGCGTCACGTGGATATTGCGGCTGGATTCTTACCAGCGGAATGACATCACCTTCCGCACCACGATCAACAGCGGCAAAGTTACCCAGGAACAGGCCGCCCCCGCCTACTAATGGAACATCCAGGTTCGGAATGTTCAAGTTGAGTACGGTCGGGTCAACATTGGCCTGGCTAACCTGCATTCTAGGCGGCGGAGGCGGTTCTTTTGGCGGCGGTGGTGGTTTTGGCTTTATCCGTTGTTTTGAAGCCGCATCCTGTGGAATATCTACCGGGCCAAAATGAATCCCTGGTAAGTTTTCACTTTCCGCATTGCGGTTAATATTGGAAAATACCAGGGTCACCATCAGGTAGAACAGGCCAAATGTAACAACTGCCGCCAACAGGCCGGAAACAAGCATTCTCGGTGCCTTCATACTCAGTTCCCCGGCAACTCGGCAGAGATGGCAATATCATCAATTCCGGCCAGCTTCACCTGGTCCATCACTTTGGTGATCCTGCCGACCCTGGTGCCTCTATCAGCAACAATAACCACACTGCCTTTTGGATTTTCTGAATGTGCACGTTCAACTGCTGTACGAATATCACTCAGTTTCATCTGCCGTTTAGCAATCCATATATCATCATTGTTGCGTATACCAATCAAAATAGTTCCGTTTTTCTTGGCAGTGGTTGTCAGTGCCTCGGGCTTATTAATTACCGCACCGGTCTCTTTCGTAAACGAAGTGGTTACGATGAAAAAGATGAGCATGATAAACACAATATCAAGCATCGGTGTGATGTTGATCTCGGTTTCTTCTTCATGGGCATGTCTACGTGCCATGCATTAACCTCTCATATCTGTTTGCGAAGTACTGCAAGCCCAGGAGCCTGTCGGATTTGACCGATCGTAGCGAGGGAAAGCAGATTTGAGTCAGATTATTCGGTCTTTTAAATAAATATGTTACCGCGTGTAACGCAAAAGATCGGGGGATCTGGCCAAACTCGGCTTTTCCATAGTAGATCATGTTAAATCCGACAGGCTCCTAGTGGGCCTGCAGCAAGTCTTCCAGTTGCTCGGCTTCAGAAACCGCTTTACGTTCAAGGAAGGTACCGAAATAAACTCCCGATAATGCGGCAACCATTCCTGCCATCGTTGGAATGGTAGCTTTAGATACACCATCTGCCATCGCCCGGGCATTGCTCGAACCGCTATACGTCATTACATCGAACACGCCAACCATACCGGTTACTGTTCCCAGCAGCCCAAGCAGCGGACAAATGGCAATCAACGCCTTGATCATGCCGACATTCTGCTTCAGTTTAAGGCTTGCATCGGAAATCATCTGTTCACGGATGCCTTTGGCAAACCAGGAGGTGGTATCAGCACGGTGATCCCAGGTATAAATAATCTGCTTGCGGTTAGCTGGATACACTTTATAGAAATACCAGATCCGCTCAAGGATCAGCGTCCACATTAGCAATACTACAAACATAATCGCCCAGAGGACGTCTCCACCGAGCTCTATAAACTCGCGTATTGAGTTCAGTATGTTATGCAGTACCAGCATCGCGTTTCTCCGCAAGCCTGGCAATAATCCCTGCAGCCTGTTCTTCAAGAATCTGGATAACACCCTTGGCTTTGCTGTGCAGGTAGCTATGCAGCAAGGTCAGCGGAATGGCTGCTACCAGGCCAAGAACCGTAGTAACCAGGGCGGTGGAGATACCCCCCGCCATCATCTTCGGATCTCCGGTACCAAACAATGTAATCATCTGGAAGGTGTGGATCATACCGACTACCGTGCCCAGCAGGCCCAGTAGGGGCGCAACCACGTAGAGTACTTTAATGAAAGACAGGGTGGATTCAATCGGTGCGGTTTCACGCAGGATTGCTTCATCCAGTTTCAATTCGAGGGTTTCAATTTCAGAGTTGGGATTGTCTGTATAAACCGCCATAACGCGCCCTAGTGGATTACCCTGGTTAGCTGTATCGCTCTTCATCTGTTTGCGGATCTTGCCAGCAGTTGCAGATAAAGACAGGAATTTCCACAGCGCCAGCAGGAGGCCAAAAATACCAACGGCCACAATTACCCAACCAACAATACCACCGTCTTCTTTGACTCGTTCCCACGGTGTTTTAGACTTAACTACCTGGGTAAGAATTACCCCACGAGTAAAATCAACTGGCATTTTCACAGTACCGCTGCTGGAATTCTCAAGTTCCTGGGCCATTGACTGGAAACGACTGGCAGGCTGGCGCCCCAACTGAACCAGGGTACCGCTGCCTACAGCCGTATCCCATACCAGGAACTTGCCATCAGAAATCGCATTAAATACACCGATACGCACAACTTCTGTATTCTCGTGTTTTTCACCATTGGCATCAATTACCGGGGCTGTAAATTTAGCCACCTTGCCTGCCTCAGAAATCTCATGCACCATGGTGGCCCATAATTTTCGCAGTTCCGCAGTAACGGGCAGCTCTTTTGCCTGCGCCAGGTCAGACAGGAAAACTCCGCGATTCGGGTATTGTGCACTTACCATTGAATCATTGACTATAGAAAGTACATCACCGGATATCTGGCGTACAACACCAAATAGTTCGCCAAGGTTACCCATTCTTTCAGTCAGGGTTTCCATCATCTCAGCCAGTTCTTTTTCATTGACATCGTATTCCGACTTCAGCGTTTCGGCACGACGTTCCTGGGCTGCAAGCTCAGCTTTCGCCTGGGCCAGCAACTGTGACTGGCGATTACGTGCAGCAACAAATTCTGCTTCACGTTTTTTATTGATTTTGCCTTCTTCTGCCACAGCTTTTTGAACCTGGCGATAAAGATCGGAAAGTGTCTGTGCATTGGCGCTGCCGCCAAGGACTATAAGAGCGGTAAAAACCAGGATCAACTTTTTCATTGTGAAACCTCCGCTGCAGTAACAGGCAGTGGTACGAGGTCAGGTGCTTTTTCATTTTTAGCGATAGATAATCCTTCTTTTATCTCAAGCCGGTAGTCATCACCGAGGTCTTCAAATGCACGGGTTTCGATATTGTATCTGCCGGTTCGCTTTAAATCAGATGATTGATACAGCAGCATAGTTCTGCCAACACGCAGGAAATCTACCACAGTGCCGTCTTCCAGTTGGCCGCGATATGCTTCTGTAGTGCGGCCATATTCCAGCTCGGCAATATAGTTTTCCATCACCCGGCGGTATTTTTCTGAAGTATTTACATCCGCACGGTCTAGCATTGCCTTCAGCTTTACTACCCGATTACGGCGCTGTTCAATATGGAAAGGTATATCACTTTCAACAATCTGATCGAACATATTTACCATATCTATCATCAGCGGGGTAACTCCGCGATTCGTTGCTTCAAGCCCTGCCAGCTGGTTGGTGATTGATTTTTTTTCATTCCGCTGGTCGGTCACAACCTTTTCCAGCTGGGTGTTGTAGACCTTCAAGCCGTTGGTCTCATTGACAACTTTGCGAAAATCGTTCAGCAGGTCCTGGGTTTGGGAAGCCAGGTTGCTAATCTTCTGCTGGGATTTTTTTGCATCCGAATTTATCTTCGTTTGTGTCTGGACTGAAGAATTCAAGGACTGGGCCTGGGCTGTGGAAACGGTTAAGAAACCGCAAATCAGCAGTGCTCCCAGAGTTATAATTTTTTGCTTGGTAAATTGTTTTGGCATAGCCCGTTTCCAGTCCTATCGCAGCGGAAAATCATGGTGAATTTTCATTATCGTCAACAGGAAACAGTATCAAACCCATTTCCCAGTCGCTCAGGATAACCAAGCAGTTCAAAAATTGCCAGTGCTCACTCAAAAAATATAGAATATAAGCACCTGCTTAAAAAAAGAACCATCAAGCAGGAACACAGGTCATATCAAACCCCAGAGGTAAGCGATTGTGCAAAATTCCGGTGCTAAAAATATGTCAGGACCACCCGCTGTTAACAATGTGGTTTACTGTAGCTTAGCCAGACGATTAATGGTTATTCTTTATGACAGTTTCGCGGTGCTAGCAATATTTTTCCTGCTCACTGCCGTCTGGGTTCTGGGAAACTCCGGCGAGGCCATCACCCAGGCTAACAAATTTTACCCTCTCTACATCCTCTCACTCTGCTTCTCCGCCTGGGTATACTGTGCCCTCAGCTGGCGCCGGGGCGGATTAACCCTCGGCATGCGTGCCTGGAAGGTTCGCCTGGTGACTGAGAATGGAAATACAATCAGCTGGGCTGCAAGCCTGTTGCGCTTCTGTACAGCCTGGCTGGGGATGGCTGTACTTGGTGGGGGCTTTCTTATCTCATTGTTCCGCAAAGATCGTGCCTGCTGGCAGGATCTAATGAGTCACAGCAGGCTAACTCACCAGTAGTACCTGTATGACCTCCATTCAGGATGCCTTGCGCAACCGGTATAAACCAAAACTCGACAGGGCGATAATTGGCAGTGCAGACACCAACCACAAAGGGAAACCAAAAGCCTCGGCAAAGTTCTGCACCCAGCGAGCTGTAATAAGGTATATAGAGCCCACCACAATACCCGTAAAAATATTGGCGCCAACACTGTGTTGGCGACTCATCACAAACACGAACGGCAAGCCCATGAGCAACAAGGCGTATATGGTAAACGGAAAGTAAATTTTTTCCCACAATGCCGCTACATATTCACGTGCATCCTGACCATTTTCCTGCAGGTAGCCGGCATAATTACTCAGCGACTGTGCCGACATATATGTTGGCCGGTTCACCGCTGAACTCAGCAGGCCAACGTCAATCCGTGTTTCCCATGCCCGTTCAGATTCACGCTGATACCGGACTCGTGATTCACCAATACGGGTTTCTGTGACTTTTGTCAGTGACCAGGCAGGAGTTTCACCTGCCTGTGCGGTTACAGGAACGGCCTCCCTGGCACTGGTGATTGACTGTAATTTGAAATTTTCATCGAGATTATAGATTTGGACATTTGAGAATTTGGTTGTTTTGTCCGGGGCAATAATCGGCGTCCGTATATTGATAATCTGCCCACCGTCCCGTATCCACAGGCCACCGCTACCGCCAAGGTGGATTCGGCCCGTTTTATGTGCAAAGCGGAAAGTCCTGGCTGCCTGCTGCAGATCAGGCGCCAGATATTCCCCAACCAGCATGATGGGGATCAGAAGCACTGTAGCACCCATCAAAACCGAAACGGTAAGGCGCTGGCGCGAAACCCCGGAAGACCGCAGGGCAACCAGTTCATGTGAACTACCTAAATTCCCCACACTGACCAGGGTGCCAATTAATGCAGCAAAAGGAAACACCTGATAGGCAAGGTAGGGAACCCGTAGCATTATGTACCATGCCGCCTGCCCCATAGTGTAGCTACCTTTATCAGACTGCAGCTCAGATATGAAGGTTACCACCAGGATAAAGCCCAACAACAGGGCCCAGATGGATAATATCCCCCGAATGACTGTCATGGCCATATAGCGATCGATAATCTTCATCTTTCAGCAGCTCCTTTACATGCGCCTGCGCTGCAGCCAGATCCAGATGGCCGCCAGCAGGAAAAATATTGCATGTACCCACCATAATCCCAGCAGGGCTGGAAGTTTACCCACCGCCAACCATCCGCGCGCTACTGTCAGCAGGTTGATATACATAACATAGACCAGCAAGCCGATGACTACCCTGCCACTGCGACTATCCCGGGGGGCTACATGAGACAGGGGTATTGCCAGAATCACCATCAGCAGGGCCATCAGGGCCGATGTTCCCCGCCACTGCAGCTCAGCCTTGTCGATATTTTTTGATGAGGCGAGCAGGGCCATTGTTGTTAACCGGCGTGTGTTATCTTTTTTCGCTTTCTTTTCACTTTCCGGGATAATCAACTGCGCCCGTTCGAAACTAAGTTTCTTCAGCTCGCGGGTCAGTGGATCACGATCTATTATTTCACCATCCCGCAACTCAATAAAGCGTTTGCCCGTTGCTTTTTCAACCCAGAAACGTCCGTCTTTTGCAAACCATGTCTGCTCACGAGAAGCTTTCCCATCACGGCTTGCTGAGACGCGGTTAAGTAAAAACACATTATTGAGTAAATTTCCATCTTCTCCCATGGACTCAATATATACCACCAGGTTACCCTTGCTTAAACTATGAAATGTAGCCGGTCGCAGGCCCCAGAGGACAGCACTCTTATAGGCTTTATCTATTGCTGCATCTGAAGCACGTGCTGCACCTGATAATAAAACAAGACCATCAAACAACAATAGCGCAAACAGGGGAAGCACCAGCAACATTAACGGTTTAATCAGGTCTCGCTGGCGAAAACCCGTAGCCCACATAACCGCCATTTCATTATCACGGTAGAGTCGCCCAAGCCCGAACATCACTCCCAGGAATAACGACAGCGGAATAATCATGCTTAGAGCTTCAGGTATTTGATACAGTAGTTGTTTACCCAACAGGGTTGCCGGTAATGAGCCATCAGCCACATCCCCCAGCAGGTTACCCAGTAATACACCAAGCATTACCATCATCAGCACAACAGTAATCGCCAGAAAGGTCACCAGCCATTCCCGAAAAAGGTATTTTTGCAGTATTGTCAGCATGCTTTCTGTATGGCGATATTTTCTGTAAACTAACGGATTGGATGGATTCTAACAGTCTGGTGAACAGATAACATTAAACCTGCGATAACCTTCCTGGCCTGTACTACAATTGCTACAGCAACGACGGTGATCTAATGGCGGAGATAACAAATATGAAAACAACACTATTCACAAGCACCGCCAGCAGCATAGACACTCCCTGCCTGATATTGGCAATATTTACTGACCAGGCATTCAGCACCAGTACAGCTGCCGTTAACGAGGCCAGCAGTGGCCTGATAGAACAACTGCGTGAAAGCGGTGATATACAAACAGCAGCAGGGAAAACCACCCTGCTTCATCGGGTTGATGGAATTTCTGCACGGCGGGTATTACTCGTGGGCATGGGCAAACCTGGGGAACTGGACGCAGCAAAATTTTCAGCAGCATGCCAGTCAGCAGGCAAGCAATTGCGCGACCTGGCTTTCGATACTGCAAGCAGTTGCCTGCATGAAGTAAAAGTGAAAGCACAAGACAGTAACTGGTGCCTGCGCCAGTCAATCATTGCCATCGGCAATGCCAACTATTTTTATACCGCAACAAAGGAGCCAAAGCCGAACGGACCGAAACCCCTACGGCAGCTTGGCGTTGTTTGTGCGCAAGATAACCAATCCAACACAGCTATTCAGCAGGCCGAGGCAATCCTTAGCGGCTACACCCGTGCGCGTGCGCTGGGTGATTTACCGCCCAATCTGTGCAATCCTGTGTACCTGGCGGAACAGGCTGATGAAATTGCCGGTCGTTACCCCAACTGTAGTAGCGAAGCCCTGGATACTGAACAGATGCAGGAACTGGGCATGCATGCCCTGCTGGGTGTTGCCCGTGGCAGCCGCAACCCTCCGCGCTTGATCATCCTGCGCTACAGTGGTGCGGATAAAGATGAAAAACCTGTAGTACTGGTTGGCAAAGGTATTACTTTTGATACCGGTGGCATTTCAATCAAGCCGGGCGAAAACATGGACCAGATGAAATACGATATGTGTGGTGCTGCCGGTGTTATCGGCACATTTGAAGCCTGCGCCCATATGCAACTGCCAATAAACCTGATTGTGATTGTTGCCGCTGCTGAAAACATGCCAGATGGCGATGCCTACCGCCCGGGCGATGTAATTACCAGCATGTCAGGACAAACTATTGAAGTCCTCAACACCGACGCAGAAGGCCGCATGGTACTTTGTGACGCATTAACTTACGCCAAACGCTTTGAGCCCGCGGCCCTGATAGATGTCGCTACACTAACCGGTGCCTGTGTTGTTGCCCTCGGCCATCACGCCAGCGGACTGATGAGCAAAAGCGACGACCTTGTTGCAGAACTGGTGACAGCCGGCAATGAAATCGTGGATCGTGCCTGGCGCCTGCCACTTTGGGATGAATACCAGGTACAGCTGGACACTCCTTTTGCAGATATGAAAAATATTGGCGGCATGCCGGGCGGCAGCATTACCGCAGGCTGCTTCCTTTCAAGGTTTGCCAAAGGCCAGAACTGGGCGCATATTGATATTGCCGGTTCTGCCTGGAAATGGGGAACCCAGGAAGGCGCAACCGGTCGTCCAGTGGGCCTGTTAAGCCAGTTCCTGATCAATCATTCCAGCAAATAGCTCCTGGCGGACAGGTTCCAACATGACTGTACAGGCTGATTTCTATTTACTCAACCGCCCGGGACTTGAGCTTGAAGCGGTACTGCGCACACTGGTAAAGAAAGCCCGCTCAGCCGGTTTTCGCATCAGCATCATTACCCGGGATGCCGACCAAACCGAAATGCTGGATGAGGCTTTATGGCAGGGCACAGGATTTCTGCCACATGAAACACTAATCCGTGGGAAAAAGACAGGCTCACCGATCTCCCTGGCAATGACAACTGAGAACCTGGAACCCCTGGTGATAAACCTGTCCTGCAAACCGGTGAGTGCTTTTGCAAAACTAAAGCGGGTGTTGGAAATCGTCCCTAACGAGGATCACATGCGCCAGCAGTCCAGGGATCACTATCGTAACTACCAGCAACTGGGCTGGCAGTTAAAGATGCACAAAATTAATTGAGTACAAGTAAATATGGATAAAAGTTATAACCCCGGAGCCATTGAAAAACGCTGGTACGATTACTGGGAAAAAGGCGGCTGGTTCAGTCCACAGGGCGGCGAAAAACCCTATTGCATCATGCTGCCGCCACCGAATGTCACCGGCACCCTGCATATGGGCCACGCATTCCAGGATACCATTATGGATATCCTTACCCGCTATCACCGCATGCAGGGGGATAACACCCTTTGGCAGCCGGGTATGGACCATGCCGGTATCGCCACGCAGATGGTGGTGGAACGGCGCCTGGCGGGCGAAGGCAAGCACCGCCGGGATATGGGGCGTGAGGCTTTTGTCGATGAAGTCTGGAAATGGAAGGAAGAGTCCGGCGGAAAAATCACCAACCAGATGCGCCATCTGGGTGCCTCTGTTGACTGGGGGCATTCCTGCTTTACCATGGACGAAGGGCTTTCCGAAGCCGTTTCAAAAGTCTTTGTCAGCCTCCACGATGAAGGCCTGATTTACCGCGGCAAGCGCCTGGTGAACTGGGATCCGGTTCTGCATACCGCCCTGTCTGATCTTGAGGTATTATCCGAAGAAGAAAACGGAAAGCTCTGGCATATCCGCTACCCCCGGCGTGACGGCAAAGGCTATATGATCGTTGCTACTACCCGCCCTGAAACCATGCTCGGTGACGTCGCAGTTGCCGTAAGCCCCGGCGATGAACGCTACACAGACCTGCTGGGCGCTGAGCTTGAACTGCCCTTGTGCGATCGCTATCTTCCCATCATTGAAGACGACTATGTGGACAGCGAATTCGGTACAGGTTGTGTCAAAATCACTCCAGCACATGATTTCAATGATTATGACATCGGCAAGCGCCACGACCTGCCAATCATCAATATCCTCAATGATGATGCCACCCTCAACGACAGTGTACCGGAGGCTTATCGCGGTCTGGACCGCTTTGCCGCCCGGGAAAAAATTGTCGAGGACCTTAAAGCTGCCGGTTTACTGGAAAAAATAGAAGATCACCGATTGATGATTCCACGCGGTGATCGCTCGGGTGCGATCGTCGAGCCATATCTCACTGACCAGTGGTATGTGCAGATTGAACCCCTGGCTAAACCGGCGATAGAAGCTGTTGAAAATGGCCAGATCCGCTTCGTACCGGAAAACTGGTCGAAGACCTATTTTGAGTGGATGCATAATATCCAGGACTGGTGTATTTCCCGGCAACTATGGTGGGGGCACCGCATTCCCGCCTGGTATGACAACGACGGCAATATCTATGTCGGCCTGGATGAAGCCGATGCCCGCCAGCGTAATAAACTGGCAGATGATCTCGAACTGAAACAGGATGAGGATGTGCTAGACACCTGGTTCTCTTCAGCCCTGTGGCCCTTTACCACCCTCGGTTGGCCGGAACAAACCAAGCGTCTGGAAACATTCTATCCAACTTCGGTGCTGGTCACCGGTTTCGACATTATTTTCTTCTGGGTTGCCAGGATGATCATGATGGGGCTCAAATTTACCGGCGAAGTCCCCTTTACTGAAGTTTATATGCACGGCCTGATTCGCGACAGCCACGGTCAGAAAATGTCCAAATCCAAGGGCAATGTACTGGATCCGCTGGACCTGATTCACGGCATCGAACTTGAAGCACTGGTGGAAAAACGCACCAGCGGTTTAATGCAGCCACAAATGGCGCCGGCCATTGAGCGTGTAACCCGCAAAGATTTCCCCGAGGGTATCCCCGGCTTTGGTACAGACGCGATGCGCTTTACTTTTGCCTCACTGGCAACCAACGGCCGCGATATTCGCTTTGAACTCAGCCGGATCGAAGGCTACAGGAATTTCTGCAACAAACTCTGGAATGCCACTCGCTATGTGCTGATGCAAATCGAGGATGAAACCACTACCCAACCAGAAGCAGGCGATCTATCACCTATAGATAACTGGATCCTGTCACGCTTTGAACGTGCGGTTGGTGAAGTCCGCGGTCATCTTGACAGCTATCGTTTTGACCTGGCCAGCCAGGCAATTTATGAACTGGTCTGGGATGAATTCTGCGACTGGTACCTGGAGCTCAGTAAACCTCAGCTCAGGCACGGGGATTCAGCAACAAAAAATGCCACCCGCCATACCCTGCTAAAAGTTCTGGAGAGCATCTTGCGCCTGCTGCATCCGGTCATGCCCTATATCAGTGAGGAAATCTGGCAGCGCATCGCGCCCGAACTGGATATTAAGGGTGAAACCATTATGCTCCAACCCTACCCTGAACCAGGTGCAACAGATAGTGAGGCTGAAGCCGATATCGCCTGGCTGAAATTAATGATCCAGGGAGTACGCCGCATCCGCAGTGAACTTAATATTCCCCCGGGCAAACCCCTGCCACTGTTGTTGCAGGGTGGCCAGGCAAGTGATTATGCGCGCCTACAGCAGTTTAATGACCTGTTTTGTGCTTTAGCGCGGATAGAATCAATTGAAATTCTTGATGACAGTAGTACTAAAACCACTGATGATTGTGCCGTTTCCCTGGTTGATAAAATGAAACTGCTAATCCCGCTGGCAGGTTTAATTGATACGGCTGAAGAAATCTCTCGGCTGAAAAAACAACTGCAGAAAGAAGAAATTGAACTGAAAAAATCCAGCGGCAAGCTGGGCAATAAGAATTTTGTCGCCAATGCCCCCGAAGCCGTTGTTACCCAGGAGCGCGAACGCCTGGAAGCGCATCAGTTGAAAGTTGATCAACTACAGGAACAGATTACTAAAATGGAAGCACTGAATTAGATCCGCTTTGTATGCACAATTAGATGCTTCATGCACTGTAACGCGTGGGCTTAAATGCCCACGCTACAACTGGCAAGCCATGACAATGGCGTCTTCACGAACACTGCCCATACGGTAATAGCCCGGGCGCAAACCAATCTGGTTAAACCCACGACTTTCATACAAGCCAATAGCTGCAGGGTTGCTGGGCCTAACCTCCAGGAACATGACCTCTGCTCCTTTGTGCCGGACTTCCTTTAACAACCAGTCAAGAAAGCCTGATCCCAGGCCTGCACCCTGGTATTGGGGAGCTACACAGAGGTTCAACAAATGCGACTCCCCTGCCCCCAGGCTCACCAGGGAATAGGCACACACTTCTCCCTCACAGAGCATCACCCATGCCGGAAACCCGGACTGCAGGCAGTCAATAAAAATTTGCTCTGTCCACGGGAAGGGATAGGCCTTCAGTTCGATTTCGAAAACCTTCGCCAGATCCTCAGTTTGCATGCGGCGTATTTCGGGAAGGTCCAGGCTTGCAGGATTAGATGCCATGAAGGGTATTTAATTGATTAATAATTTTTTTAGATCAGACCATAACTGGCGTTTTGCTGCCGCTGACTGTTCCAGTTCAGCCAACGGCAAAGTTTCAACTTTGGCTAAAGATGTAAGCTTGAGATCGGTAGTCATCAACTGCTGGAACTGTCGGCTACCAAACACAACCAGCCGGGTAATCAACTCAGACTGGATAACTGCAGACAATGTCATTGAGTCAACAGCAGTGGTATCTGCCCACGCCAGCATACCGCCGTCACGACAATCTACAGCAAGTTGAATATCAACCAATAAGCGCTGCTCTTTTTCAGCAACAACTTCCTTTGTTAACCACAACCATCCACTGGCAGCATCTCCGGAGATAGCGATATTAGCAATATTGCCTGTCGGTGATCCTGTAGTTACCTGTTCTTCAACCTCTGGGACTGACGATCCGGCAACAGCTATACGGCTAGTCCACTGCGGTATTCCCATCGCATCCAGCAGGGACGATTTATGCGGGTTGCTATTCATCACCAGCTTCTTCCGGTAGTTTTGCACTGGTTTCTTTGCGTTTACGGTGACGCTGCTTTCCCATCAGCGTAAGTACAAAACCTGAAGCGATATAAACCACACCAACAATCAGCAGTACCGTTGGCGGGTCAATCGCCAGCAGCACCAACAACAACATCAGGATAAATACCCACAAGATCGGTACACGTTCCCCGGCAGGGCCGCTTTTAAAACTGAAATAACGAATCCTGCTGAACATTAACAAGCCGAGCAACGGAGTTACAATCAGCATTGGCCAGGTCAGGCTAGTGCCGGCGATACCCTGATCGACCCCGAACCAGATGATTGCTGCCATAGTACCGGCAGCGGCCGGACTGGCAAGCCCCTGGAAATAGGCTTTATCGGCAACCCCGACCTGGGTATTAAAGCGTGCCAGCCTGAGTGCTGCACAAGCCGTATAAATAAACGCGGCCAGCCAGCCTAGCTTGCCCATAAAAGGTGATATTTCATGCAGACTGGCCAGTGACCAGTTATAGGCCAGCAGGGATGGCGCCAAACCAAAGGAAATAAGATCTGAAAGACTGTCGTACTGCACCCCGAATTCACTCTGGGTATTGGTCATACGGGCGATACGCCCATCCAGCCCATCGAAAATACCGGCCAGTAAAATTGCAATTGCAGCTTTCTCAAACTGTCCGTTTATTCCGGCTACAATTGAATAATAACCGGCGAACAGTGCTGCAGTTGTCATTAAGTTGGGGAGCAGGAAAACCCCGCGTGACGGTTTATTGATGTTGCTGGATTCTGGCATTAAGAAAATTCCGCTAATTGGTGCGGATAATATTAACATGCCCACCGGACGTATCGAATAGCCAGTTTAATACTTAGCAGGCTATACTGAGACCATACTGGAATAATGGAGACCCGTAATGGCTAACAAAACATGGAGTTTGTTTCTTCTAATCGGCGCCATGCTGATAATTACAGCTGGCATGGCATCTGCTGGCAACATTTACAAATGGGTAGATTCCGAGGGCAACTTACATTTTGGCGAAAAGGCTCCTGAAGGTATACAGGCGACTAAAGTAACTACCGATACCCGTAAAGTTGATACTGCTGAACCTACAGCCAGGGAAATACAGACATACAAAGAAGGAACCCAGGCACGCAGGGAAAAAGAGATTGTTGCGCAGGAAAAAAGGCTCTCCCGAAAAGAAGAAAAGGCCATGCGTGCAGAACTCTGCAAAACAGCCAGGGAGCAGATAGCACAACTCGAACCAAAACCAAGAGTACTGGTTCGAGAAGAAGACGGGACAATACGACGACTGAGTGATGATGAACGACTGGAACGTTTACAGGTAGCAAAAGATGTTGAAAAAGAGCATTGCGATAACTAAAAACCAAATCACTTCACTGGTGCTGGCTTGCAACGAGCTGGCAGGCTAAAATCAACACCCCTGTAAACACTTAATATTGCGTAATTATGAAAGTAACTAATTTTCATCTGGCCACCACCAGGGAAACACCCGCTGATGCAGAAATAGCTTCACACCGTTTAATGTTGCGCTGCGGCATGGTCCGCAAACTGACTTCAGGGATTTATACCTGGTCGCCGTTGGGCCTGCGGGTACTGCGCAAGGTTGAGCAGGTTGTACGTGAAGAAATGAACCGCGCTGGCGCACTGGAAATGCTGATGCCTTCTGTCCAGCCTTCAGAGTTATGGGAAGAGACGGGTCGCTGGGATCAATTCGGTCCGCAACTGCTGAAAATGACTGATCGTGGTGGTCGTCAGTATGCTTTCGGACCCACGCATGAAGAAGTCATCACCGACTGGGCACGCCAGGAACTGAAAAGCTATAAACAGCTGCCGGCTACTTTTTACCAGATCCAAACCAAATTCCGTGACGAAATTCGCCCTCGTTTCGGCGTCATGCGCTCTCGCGAATTTATTATGAAAGATGCGTATTCTTTTCATATTGATAACGATAGCCTGCAGGAATCCTATGAAATTATGCACGCGGCCTACTCGGCAATATTCACCCGCCTGGAATTAAATTTCCGTGCGGTACAGGCTGATTCAGGCGCAATTGGCGGCAGCCAGTCACATGAATTCCATGTATTGGCAGACTCAGGTGAAGACCTGATCGCCTTCTCCGACATGAGTGAATACGCTGCCAATACTGAGATGGCTGAAGCCCTGCCGGGTATTGATACTGCCCCGGCAGCCACTGAAACCCTGCAACAGCACGCAACTCCAGGTTGCCACACTATCGAAGATGTCTGCAAGGCATTGGATGTTGGGGCAAAACAGACGGTTAAAACGCTGGTAGTTGAAGCAGAAGATGGCTTAATTGCGCTGGTTTTACGTGGTGACCACAGCCTCAATGAACTCAAAGCAGAAAAACTCGACGGGGTTAAATCACCCCTGCAAATGGCGGATGAGGAACAGATCAAAGCAGCTATTGGTTGCGGTACCGGTTCACTCGGCCCTGCAGGACTGCCCATCCCGATGATTGTCGACCGTAGTGCCGCAGTACTGGCGGATTTCGTCTGTGGGGCTAACGAAAAAGGCTTTCATAGCAGTGGCATTAACTGGGGGCGCGATGTACAGGCGCCCCGTATAGAAGATATCCGGGTTGTAGTTGCCGGCGACCCCAGCCCCGATGGCAAGGGTAGCTTGTCACTGCTACGCGGAATTGAAGTGGGACATATCTTCCAGTTGGGTAGCAAATATTCTGAAGCCATGAATGCCGTGGTCCTGGGCGAAGACGGCAAGGCCCACGCCATGCCTATGGGTTGTTACGGCATCGGTGTTACCCGAATTGTAGCCGCAGCCATTGAGCAGAATCACGATGACCGTGGGATTATCTGGCCATTGCCGATGGCCCCGTTCCAGGTCGTCCTGCTGCCAATGAACATGAAGAAATCCCTGCGTGTACGTGAAGCCGCCGAGGCACTTTATGCCGAACTGCAAGACGCTGGCATTGATGTGCTCTTCGATGATCGCCCGTTACGTCCCGGGGTAATGTTTAATGACATGGAACTTATCGGTATCCCGCACCGGGTTGTAGTTGGTGAGCGTGGACTGGATGCAGGTGAAATTGAATATCGCGCACGCAGTGAAAGCGAGAACGTCCAGGTTCCCCTGTCAGAGATTGTGAGTTACCTCAAACAACGCCTGGGTGGGCATTTATGCCCACGCGTAAGGCCTTGAATGACTCACGATATTACACAATACCGTAGGGTGGGCATTTATGCCCACGCGTTCTTCAAAACAAACCAAATAATTTAACTTTGCGCGTGGGCATAAATGCCCACCCT
>JADFVZ010000027.1 GCA_015222805.1 Pseudomonadota bacterium | reverse complement strand
TGACCTCTGAAATGCTGGGTGTGGAAGACAAAGGTCATGATGCCCTGTTCGCTGCGATTCACAAGGATCACAAACCCATTCGCAGCCTTGAAGATGTTGCCGATTTTTATACCCAGTATGGTGTAGATAAAGCCAACTTCATGTCGACTGCCAGCTCTTTTGCTGTGGAAGCCAAACTTCGTCAGCAGCAGGTCCTGGTACGTAAGTGGGGTGTGCGCGGAACCCCGTCGCTGGTGATCAATGGCAAATACCTGATCAGCGTCAGCAACGATGTACCGCAGCCCAAGATGATCGAAGTGGCTAATTACCTGATAGCCAAAGAACTTGCAGAAAAGTAATCTTTAATTCACAGGTAGGTGCAAGCCTGCCTGTGAAACCTTCACTCTCATGTCCTACAATCCAGATCAAGACCCAACCGAGATTGAAAACAGCATCAACCTGCTGAGCTTCAATATTCAGGCTGGCACGACGACCGACCGCTATCACCATTATGTCACCCGCAGCTGGAAACAGCTGCTGCCGCATAATGAGCGCAGCCGTAACCTCGATGCGATTGCCGAGTTAATTTCAGAATACGATATCGTTGGCTTGCAGGAAGCGGATACCGGTAGTTTTCGCTCCGGCTTCATTAACCAGACCCGCTATCTCTCACGTGAGGCAGGATTTGCCTGGCAAACCGACCAGTCGAATCGAAAAGTGGGCAATGTGGCCTCTGCCGGCAATGGCGTAATGGCCCGCTGGAAACCTGACGAAGTGATAAGCCATAAGTTGCCCGGGTCTATTCCGGGGCGGGGTGTATTGACCTTGCGTTATGGCAACGGTAATGATGCTTTGCTGGTCGTAGTGTTACATCTCGCCCTCGGCCGTCGGGCGCGGACTTCTCAGTTGGGGTTTGTTAGCGAATTGTTGCAGGGACATAGGGATGTTGTGGTGATGGGTGACCTCAATACTGATATTAACAGCCCGGAGCTGGGGGCATTTGTACATCAGAATGAACTACAGATCCCAACCGCCGACCTGCTTAGCTTTCCCAGCTGGCAGCCACTGCGGGCAATTGATCATATTATGCTTTCCAGCTCACTCGAGGTAATCGACAGTGATGTGCTTGATGTACCGTTCTCAGATCACTGCCCGGTTATTGTGAAGCTTTCTGTGCCGACCGCACTGCAAGGCTTAGAAGCTGCGCAGCCACAGGCGCAACGCCACCAGAATCAATAGGCTGCCGAAGACCCTTTTTACCACCTCCGGATGACTTTTATGTACCAGCTTCGCTCCAAGCGGTGCGGTTAACACGCTGGTTGCAATGATTCCCAGTCCGGCCGGCAGGTAGATATACCCAAACGATCCCGGCGGCAGGTCCTTGACCTCGAGTCCGGTTATTACAAACCCGAGTGTTCCGGCTACTGCAATTACAACCCCGGCTGCAGAGGCAATCGCCACTGCCTGGTGGATTTTTATCTGTAAGGCGCTAAGCATGGGCACAGTTAGCGTACCGCCGCCGATGCCAAGCAGGCTTGAAAGACTACCGATAGCCAGGCCGCTGATGCGAATCCAGGCCGTGTTGAGGCTGATGTTAGCGGCTGTGCTTTCCTTTTTCAGGATCATACGCAGGCCGCTTAACAGCGCAAAAACAGAAAAAATCCGGATCAGCCATTCGCTGCTTATCTGGTCGGCTATCCAGGCGCCTGCAACTGCGCCTGCGAACAGGCCGGGCCCGAGTTGTTTAATCCAGCCCCAGTCTATGGCGCCGCGTTTGTGGTGAGTTAAGGCAGCGGCAGTACCGGTTACTAGTATCGTGGCCAGGGATGTTGCCACTGCCTGTTGGCTCTGGGATGCAAAAAGCGGGAATTTGTCTTGCAGGTAGAGTGACAGTGCAGGCACAATGATCATGCCGCCGCCAATACCGAGATATCCGGCAGCCAGGCCGGCTACCGCACCGGTTGCGGCAAAAAAAAGCCAGTCCAGGATAGTCAGTTCCAGTATCAAAACGGGTCCCGGTTGAGGGTTAGAACATTTCCCGGCTGCGGGTTTGGCATTTGTAAAGTTTGCATGAGTAAAAGATAGGGGATTTTATTACCAGTGGTTGTACACAAGGTTAACACTAATTTAGTTTTTCAATCAGTCGGGCCCAGTGTTGGCCAGCTGAAATGGAGCATTATTGGTTCAGCTTTTCCGGTGCTGCTGTTTGGGTTCATCCTCTTGTTCATGGCAGCTCCAGCAAATGCCGATGTACCACTTGATACCGCAGCCAGTCAGTTCAAAAAAACCTGGAGCCTGGCAGGTGCAGGCCGGCATACCGAATTTCGCCAACAAATGCCGGCTTCAAAAGACTACATTTTATACCCTTACCTGCAGTATGAAGACTATCGTTCCCGCCTGGCAATAGTGCCGGCAGGGGAGGTATCCGGGTTCCTCGACAACCATCGGGGCTGGGCATTCAGCAGCGGCCTGCGCCAGGTTTGGTTGCGGGGAATGGGGCGTAAACAGCAATGGCAGAAGCTGCTGCAGTATTCGGGATCATTTAAATCAATTGTTGATGCAGAAACCCGCTGCCATCAATTGAATGCCCGGATTAAACACAATGACCAGAAGACGGCTAAAACGGCTCTGCTGAAAGATGCCGGAGGCATGTGGTTGACAGGAAAATCACAGCATAAAGCCTGTGACCCTGTTTTCAGCTGGATGGAACGTCATGGCCACCTGAGCGACAAGCTGGTCTGGGAGCGGATTTTACTGGCACTTAAAGCGGGGAATACCACGCTTGCAAATTACCTTAAGCGCCGCCTGCCTGCGCGCGACCAGCAGCTGGCTGATGCTTATATCCAACTTTGGAAAAGACCGGCTAGGGGTTTTCCCTCTATCCGTCACTGGTCGGATAGCGGCCGGACAAGGGAAATGATACTTGCGGCCCTGTTAAGACAGACGCGCAACGACCCGGATTTAGCCCTGAAATACTGGCATCAGGTTGAATCAAGATTTGCCTGGAGCGAGCGGGCCAGCGGTAAGATCCGCTACGATATTGCTTTATTCTCGGCTGTGGCCCTGGATGCGGATGTGCTGGATCGGTTTGCGCTGGTTCCGGCATCTGCTGTGGATGACAAGCTGCTGCAATGGCGCCTGCGTACAGCATTAAACCACCAGCGCTGGGATGAGTTGCTGATCAGTTATGAGGGCATGAGTGCGGTGTCGAAGCAAGAGGGCCGGTTTCGCTATTGGCAGGCTACCGCGCTGGAGCAACAGGGCAAGCATGAAGCCGCTGCCCGGGTATATAAAACCCTGGCTCGTGAAGCGACCTTCTGGGGTTTTCTTGCGGCCGACCAGTTAAACCAGGAATATCGGATTTGTCCGTTAACCCCGGTAGTTGACCCGGTAGCTGTTAGCCGGGTGGCTGAATTACCCGGGGTAAAGCGTGCGCTAGAATTACGCAAAGTTGGACTGAATGATTTTGCCGGGCGTGAGTGGTACCGGGCCACCGTGTCTTTAAGTAAAACTGAAATGCGCTCGGCAGCAGCTTTGGCGACTGAAAAAGGCTGGCCCTCAAGGGCCATAATCAGCCTGGGTAAAAGTGGTGATACCCGCTACTACGACTGGCGTTTTCCAATTGCTTTTGAGTCCCAGGTAAACCTCAATGCCAATCGACATAACCTGGATCCAGCCTGGGTTTACGGTTTGATGCGGGCCGAAAGCGCACTGAATCCCCGTGCTATTTCCCCGGCCAAAGCCTATGGGTTGATGCAGTTGCTGCCGTCTACAGCTAAACGGCTGTCCACTCCCGCAGGAATAAAATATACCAATCGAAACAGCCTGCTGGATCCGGCAACCAATATTGCCTTTGGAACAGCGGAAATGAACAAACTCCTGCAGCGCTATAATGGTGTGCCTGCCTATGTAACCGGCGCTTATAATGCCGGCCCCGGTGCGGTTGATCGCTGGTTGGAGCAACGGCCCGATTTTGAGGTTGAGCGCTGGATGGAATTAATGCCTTACTATGAAACCCGCGACTATATTCCCCGGGTAATGGCTTTTTCCACACTCTATGCATGGCGCCTCGGGACACCTGTTACCCGGGTCAGTTACCGCCTCAGGCACGCAGCAGTAGTAGCCGGTGGCACTGGCCTGACGAATGTAAGTTGTCAGCTGTAAAGGCAGGAAAATAGCTGGCAGGGTGAACATATTATGAAAACATATCTGGTTGGCGGCGCAATTCGGGATGAACTCCTGGGCCTGGCCGTAAAAGAAAAAGACTGGGTCATTACCGGCAGCAGTGCTGAACAGATGCTTGAGCTTGGCTATCGCCAGGTTGGAGCGGAGTTCCCGGTTTTCCTGCACCCTCAAAGCGCCGAAGAATATGCACTTGCGCGTACTGAGCGCAAGTCTGGGCAGGGCTACCATGGCTTCAGCGTGGACTTTCATCCGGGAGTTACCCTGGAAGAAGACCTGCAACGGCGCGACTTGACCATAAACGCAATGGCCCGCAGCCCTGAGGGTGAACTGATTGATCCCTGGGGCGGCCGTGCGGACCTGGATGCACGCTTGATGCGACATGTTTCGCCGGCTTTTTCTGAAGACCCCCTGCGGGTATTGCGAGTGGCACGTTTCGCTGCGCGTTTTGCGGGGATGGGCTTCAAGGTTGCCGATGAAACCATGCGCCTGATGTCTGCGATGACGGCTTCCGGGGAACTGCAGGCGCTGACGCCTGAGCGGGTTTTTACCGAATTTCGCAAGGCCTTCCTCAGCGATTATCCTTCTGTCTTTCTCCAGGTGCTACGAGACTGTGGCGCCCTTAGTGTGCTGTTGCCGGAGGTTGATGTGTTATTCGGTATCCCGCAGACGGAAAAATACCACCCTGAAATTGATACCGGTATCCATACCTTGCTGTCAGTGGATCGCTGTGCGTTTTTATCTACAAAAGAGCAACTGTCTGAGCAAGACAGGAGCATGCTGGTGTTTACGGTATTGGTACATGACTTAGGCAAGGCGCTGACACCGCTTGACCACCTGCCGAAACATTACGGACATGAAGCCAAGGGTGTACCCCTGGTGCGGGCGGTTTGCCAGCGCATGCGGGTACCAAAAGCATGGCAGCAACTGGCTGAACTTGTATGCCATTGGCATTTGCAATGTCATCGCATCCGGGAAATGCGGCCGTTGAAAGTACTGGAATTACTCGAGCACCTGGATGTTTTCAGGCAACCTGCCCGCCTGCCGGCATTCCTGTTGGCCTGCCAGGCGGATGCCCAGGGGCGTACCGGCCTGGAAGAACAGCCGTATCCGCAGGCCGCGTATTTAAGCGAGGCTTGCAGGCGGGTACTGGATGTCAGCACGGAAGGTCTGGCTGAGTTGTCTGACGGCAAGAAAATTGCATTGGAGTTACGCAGTCGGCGCATGGCGGTACTCGATGATATTCGGGGTTTCAACCCTGTTTAGCCCGAACATTTCACCAGGTGCTGTGCACAACCGGATAGGACATACTGTAACCAACAGAAACAAGCCAAATCTCATTTAATCTCTAGATAACACGATAAATACTTCATTTTGTCGTCCGCCCTGGTGAAATGTTCGGGTTAGCTCGACGGTAAAGCCATTCGTCCAGATAGCGCAACAAACGGCCACCGGTAGCGCGGGCGATAGCCCAGCCTGCCAGCAGGCCAAGGAAGTTGGCGATTAAATCCCCGGCACTGCCCTGGCGCCAGGTAGTCAGGGCCTGTGCCAGTTCAACCCCGAGTGATAAGGTCAACAGAATGGCCAACAATACCAGCCCTCGCCGGGGATGCAGGCTGACAAACCAGAACATCATCATGCCCCAGGCAATGAAGTGTTCAACTTTGTCCAGGTAGCTGAATGAAATCATACTCTGGTCTATGGCGATCAGTGATAACACAATGATTACCAGTAACATAAACAAGCCGAGCGTCAGCCACAGCCGAGCGTAATGATAGGCTTGTGAAGCTATGACGCTCACAGTCGATGCCGCCAGTCGGTGCCGCCAAAACCGGGAATGGCATCACCGCTTAAGCCCCGGCTAAAGCCCATGAACTGGAAACGGGTTCCCATTTCTGCTGGCAGGGTCAGTTTTTTAATTTGGTTGGCTAACTGAAGTTGTGCCTGGAAATCATCCAGGGCCCCAGCCTGCATGACTTCACCAAGGCCGCTGTCGAGCAGGAAATCAGCCTGGGAAGTATAGCCGGCAAGTTCCCAGCCATTGGTGCCGTCCCCAGCTTCAGCCACAGCAGTAAAGTCAACAAAAGCGGTAATATCCTGCAGGCCGGGCCAGAGTAACGGGTCAGGATGTGCACGGTGGCGATAGTGGCAAATCAGGGTGCCGCGGTTGCGCTCGGGAAAATAGAATTCCGGGCGTGGATAACCGTAGTCCGAAAGCAAAAACAGGCCCTGGTCCATGGATTCAAGCAGTCCCCCCAGCCAGGGTTTCAGCAGCAGGTTAATTTCTGACTCGTAACCATCGGTAAGCGGGTGCTGAAGCTCTGCCTGGAGTTCCCTTACTGCCTTTTCTACAGCGCTGCCAGCCGCTTTCCACTTCAGCACCAGCTTGTCATTCTGTAGCCCGACATATTGTTGTTCTACAGCATCGGAATGCATTCGAAAGCGCTCAACTGGTAAGGCATCAATAACTTCATTGGCATAGGCGATACCCCGGAAATTAGCGGGGGGTGCATCCAGCCATTGCACCCTGGCTAGCAGTTGCGGGCAGCTGGATTCGATCCGCAGGCGTTGCTGTTCACGCAGGTCCGCGCTGCGTTCAAGGATCAGGTAATGCTGTGGCAGGGGGTTCAGCTGCTGCAGCAAGTCAGCTGCAAGGGCACCGCTGCCGGCCCCGATTTCCAGAAAATCATAGCTGCTGGCGGCCGCACATAATTGTTTTGCTACCGCTGAAAATGAGTTTGCCAGGCACCGAGCGAATAGATCACCCAGTTCAGGGGCAGTTATAAAATCGCCCTCAGCCCCAAACTTGTACAGGCCCGCACTGTAGTAACCCAGCCCCGGCTCATACAATGCAGCTTCCATATATTCTGCAAATGACAACGGGCCAGTATCCTGTATACGCCGGGCCAGTACATCCAGCAGGCGGGCACTGTGCAACTTGAGGTCTGCGGATGGTTCGGGCAGGATGGAGCCCTGATGTGTGGCTGGCGATGACATAACGATAGTTTGATTTAAACCATCCATGCTTGTCCAGTCGTAAACACAAATCTAGTGAGGTATTTTTTGGATTCATCAAGTGTAAACAAACAGGTATTGGTAACCGGCGGTTCGCAACGGCTGGGAGCTGGTATTGCCCGGCATATGCATGCAGCGGGTTATGATTTGATTTTGCATTACCGGCGTTCATCGGTTGCTGCAAACGAGCTGGCCAATGAACTGGAATCACGGCGGCCTAAAAGTGTGCGCCTGGTGAGCGGTGATCTTGCTGATCAAGATTCGGTCGCCAGCTTGATCGAACAGGTGTTAGCGGTCGGTTTGCAGCTAGAGGTGGTGGTAAATAATGCCTCAATGTTTTTCCCTACGCCTGTCGGTGATATAAATTACGCTGACTGGAATAACCTGATTGACTCCAACCTCAGGGGTGCTTTTTTCCTTGCCCAGGGGCTGGCGGCTGTGTTGAAGTCACAACAGGGCTGCATCATCAATATGGCTGATATTTATGCTGGCAGTCCGCTGGCCGGTCACTCGATTTATAACATTGCCAAGGCTGGTGTGGTGATGATGACCCGCACCCTGGCCAGGGAGCTGGCCCCGCAGGTCAGGGTGAACGCGATTGCGCCGGGGATTATCCTCTGGCCGGAAAATGAAACGGCAGATGAATTTAAACAACAAATCCTTAAAAAATCAGCTTTGGGTCGGCAGGGTAGTCCGGATGATATAGCCGAGGCGGTGATGTTCCTGGCCAGGCGGGCTAATTACATTACCGGCCATACCCTCGCCGTTGATGGCGGCAGGTCGATGTATATTTAAAGGTCGGGCGTTTTAACCGGGCTCAGGTAGCCGGTTTTGCCTGAAAATGCCTGCCAGATGTCCCCCATGGTTTTCCCGGCCCGGGGATGTTTCAGCGCTGGTGCCAGCTCAGCCAGTGGCCGCAGTACATGGGCGTATTGCAGGACTTCTTCCCTTGGCAGGATGAGCTTTGGGTCATCACTAACCATGTCATCATATAAGAGGATATCAATATCAATCACCCGATCTGAAAATCGCGGGGTTGTGCGATCACGACCATTGGCATCTTCGAAGCTTGTTAGTTGATGTTTTAATTGCAAAGGCTCAAGGTTGGTATTGATCCGCGCAACCAGGTTAATAAAGTCGTCACCATCAAAGCCGACACTGGCGCTGCGATAGGCCGGCGACAGTTCCAGTCCGGTAAATTCCCGACCCAGCCAGTCAATAGCGGTTGCCAGGTGTTGGCCGGGGTTGGTATTGCTGCCCAGCCCGAGATAAACAACACTCACTGCGTTTCCCGCTCGATGATTACACCTACCGCCGCTGAACCGCGTACTGCACCGGGTTTGCTGAGTTTAATCCGTAGCCAGCTGATATTGAATTCAGTCAGGATGATTTCTGCACAGCGTTCAGCCAGGGTTTCGACCAGTTGAAATTCCGCAGCCTGGACATAATTAATCAGTCGCTTAGCCACTTCTTTGTAGTTAAGGGTATCTTCGATGGCATCACTCTGGCCGGCTTTGCGGATATCGAACGCCATTTCCAGGTCGATGCTGACAGTCTGGCGGATTTCCCGTTCCCAGTCATAAATGCCGATAACGGTCTCAATTCTCAGGTCTTCAATAAAAACACGATCTTGCTGCATACAACTAAACTCCTGAAAAACCCCATGTAGGGCGCGTTAGCGTGGCGTAACGCACCGGTGGATAAATATTAATAACGATTAAAATTGTACTGCCGGCGGCTGCAATTCATCCAGCGGCCAGCGGGGACGCCCGCGAATCCCGTCAGCACTAACTTCCCCTGTCGACAAGCGTAAATTACCCACATAGGCAATCATGGCGCCATTATCGGTACAAAAAGTAGGCCGTGGGTAATGTACCTGCCAGCCTTTCTTGTCGGCTTCAGATAATAAGGTGTCCCGCAGCATCTGGTTAGCTCCCACACCACCGGCAATAACCAGGCGCTTACAACTAGTCTGTTGCAAGGCCCGCCGACATTTTATCAGCAACGTCTGGGCAACTGCGTGCTGGAAGCCAGCAGCAATATCTGCTTTGATGGTTTCATCTTCGGCCGTTCCGGTTTGTTCTCGCTGCCAGAGGGTGCGGGTATGGGTTTTCAGGCCACTGAAACTGAAATCCAGTCCGGGCCGATCGGTCATTGGCCTGGGGAATCGGTAACGATTTGTATCACCTGTTTTGGCCAGTTTGGCAAGCGCCGGACCGCCCGGATAAGACAAGCCTAGTAACTTGGCAGTCTTATCGAATGCTTCACCAGCGGCATCATCAAGGGTTTCACCAAGCAGTTTGTAACTGCCCACGCCCTGGACTTCGATCAACATGGTATGACCGCCTGATACAAGCAGCGCAACAAACGGAAATTTGGGCGGACTTTCTTCCAGCATCGGTGCCAGCAGGTGCCCCTCCATGTGATGAACACCGATAACCGGAATTTTCAAAGCATGGGCGAGGCCGTGGGCAATGCTGGTGCCGACTAACAGGGCGCCGATTAAGCCAGGTCCTTCGGTAACCGCAATACCATCAATATCAGCGAGTGTTTTACCACCCTGCTGCAGGCATTCCCGGATCAGCGGTATAGTTTTCCGGAGATGATCGCGTGATGCCAGTTCCGGTACCACGCCACCGTATTCCGCATGCAGGGCAACCTGCGAATACAGTGTATCCGCCAGTAATCCCCGTTCACTGTCGTACAGGGCGATACCGGTTTCATCACAGGAGCTTTCAATACCAAGGGTAAGCAAAGGGGGCCACCTAAATCAGTCACAAGATTGCATTGTAAATGTAAACAGGCTTGTGTGAAACCTGTTGGAGCTGAGGGGGGGCAGTTACTGGTCGGCAGGAGTTTGCTTGCCTCGCTGTATACTTAAGCAAAGGCCAATAATCTTTTGGGAAAGTTAGATGAGTTCAAACCCATTCTCGCAGCACTGCGAGTATATATTGGGTTATCACGATAATTTGCAACAAACGTACTATCGTTACAACAAATTTAATAACCGTTAAGCCTTGCTGTTGTTAAGGCATCAGCATTTGACCCTATGCTTGTTTGGTGTTCTTCCGAATGTGTTTGCGGGAGATCCCGAAGCTTTAGATGATGACTGAGACGCAGGGTAGGGAGCAGCTGATGTTGTCTACCTTTAGTTAAACCCTTCACAGTCAGGACGGATACATTGTATCCGGCCTTTATTATGCTTAATCGCCTGCGATATTCTCGCAACGTGCACATTGGCTGCTAATGGTATGCACTGCCTTCATTAGTGCCAACAGGTGATTACCCAGGATCGGTTTGCCGGTATTGAGGATAGATACAGAAATATCACGCTCAGGATCTGCCCAGCAGAGGATGTTGGAAAAGCCTATATGTCCGTATGCATGATGTGTATTCAGTCCATACATGCCCACAGGCTTGCCACCCAGCATAAAACCGGGGCTGAACCGAATCGGTAATTTCAGGCTGGCATCAAATTTCAGGCTACTGGCTTCTCGGGTTGCAATTTTTATCGTCGTTGGTTTTAAGATTTCCTGGCCCTGGTATTCACCGCGGTCTAAAAGCATTTGATAAAATCGATTCACTTCCTCAGCGGTTGAAAACAGGTTGACCGAGGGAATGACCGCAGTGTAAAAACTCTCGTCATTGGAAAGCTCAGCAGCCTCTTCCGGCGATACGCCCAGGGCTTTCTTCAGGATGCCATCAATTATTCTACCGTTGCGCATACCGGTAACATAATTAATGGCTACCTCATCCTGATATTTTTTATCGAGTCCGAAAGTGAAATATTTCATCCCCATCGGCCGGGCAAACTTCTCCTTCAGGTACTCTTCAATTGACACCCCGGCGGTGCGCCGGATTAATTCATCGGCAATAAAGCCGGAGGTGATGGCGTGGTAGGCCTGGATACGGCCTTCTTCACAGATGGCCTCGGTGTTATAAATCGCATCCAGGGCCGCCTCGCGATCATAAATAAGCTCCGGGTCAGATCCTTCAATAGTGGGAAATCCACCACGGTGAGTTAGCATTTGATAGATTGATATATCCTTCTTTCCGTTGATGCCAAACTCGGGAATATAATGTGAAATCGGGTCCAGAAGGTTTAGATGACCCTCTTCTATGGCCTTGTGCACCAGCATCGCCATGACAGCTTTTGATGCTGAATAAAGTGACACGGGAGTTTCAGGTTGCATCAAAACAGGTGCGGATAATCCTTCTTCCGGATCGATGCCACGGCTGTAACCGATAGAGCGGTTTAAGACAACTCTACCGCTACGCCTGAGGCAAAAAGAAATGCCGGGATAAGTGCCGGTTGTAAAAAGATTTTCAATTGATTTCCAGATAGTATCGACATTATCCTGGCTTAGGCCGGATTTGGCTGCATCTGCCTCAAGGGCTTTGTCAATTCGGGTTGCTGAGGCCGGGTTTTCCACTAGTTCAATGGTGCGAAAAAAATCCCTGGAGACTTTTTTAACACAGTTGCTGAATAACATAGTCGTTTCTCGATAAATCTCAAAGAATCCAGGGATGATTATCTACCTAAATTCGTTCTTCCGTCTTGATTTTCAGCATTTTCAGCAGTATTTTTGGGTGTGTCGCCTTAATGTCATTAAAACTTTGCAACTATTATTGATTTCAGGGTAAAATAAGCGGCTACGATTTATTTATTGTTCCGGCGTGGTCGGATTATCCTGAAGCATCGAGAGATGTAGGGAGTATGGAGTTAGAATGCCAAATGTAAAGTTACGTGATAACGAGCCTTTCGAATACGCGCTGCGCCGTTTCAAGCGTTCCTGCGAAAAAGCAGGTGTGTTAGCTGAAACCCGTCGCCGTGAGTTTTATGAAAAGCCTACCCAGGAACGCAAGCGCAAGCAGGCAGCTGCTGTTAAGCGTCACCAGCGTGCAGTATCCCGGACAAGCAACCGTCATCGCCGGATGTATTAAGGGTTTTATTAGTACCTTCGCTGGCCGGGCTTCTACGGCCAATGTTTTGTCAGCACACCCTTGCGGTAAATGAATTAATTTCATGTCAGAACTCAAAACCCAGATCCAGGATCAGATCAAGACGGCCATGCGGGCCAAAGACCGTAAGCGTCTGGGTGTCCTGCGGCTGGTATCTGCGGCAATTAAACAACGTGAAGTTGATGAGCGCATCGAGTTAAGTGATACCGATGTACTGGCGGTGCTGGATAAAATGGTTAAGCAGAGACGCGAGTCGCTGGACCAGTACAATAAAGCCGGCCGTGATGATCTAGCTGCGCAGGAAAGCTACGAGCTTGAACTGCTGGCAGAGTTCCTGCCGGAGCCCTTATCAGCAGATGAAATGAAAGCCCTGATTTCCCAGGCAATCAGTGACACCAGTGCCAGTTCAATCAGGGACATGGGTGCGGTTATGGCCAATGTCAAAGCTGCGGCGGAAGGTCGCGCCGATATGAAGCTGGTCAGTGCAGCGGTTCGGGACCAGCTCAACAGCTGAGTGTTTCTTTCCTCGAAAAAATTCGCAAAAAATCTTAATCAGACCGATACTTATTCATAGTGGCCGGTCGAATCCCAGAATCATTTATTGAAGAGCTTATCAACCGCGTTGATGTGGTGGATATCATCAGTCCGCGGGTGCCGTTAAAAAAAGCCGGCGCAGAATATTCCGCCTGCTGTCCTTTCCATGATGAAAAAACACCTTCATTCACAGTCAGTCCGCAAAAACAGTTTTATCATTGCTTTGGCTGTGGTGCTCATGGCACAGCGATTGGTTTCCTGATGGCCTATGAAGGCCTGGAATTTGTTGATGCCGTAGAAGAGCTTGCCCGCAGTGCCGGGCTGGAAGTACCCCGTGAGGGCGGCGGTGGACCGCCACGGGTTGATAACAGCGGTCTGTACGAACTGGTGGATAAAGCCAGTGAGTGGTTCCAGGCACGCCTGCGGGAAAACCCTGAAGCCATCGAATATTTACGCCAGCGTGGTGTTAGCGGGGAGATAGCCCGGGATTTCGGTATTGGTTTTGCCCCCGCTGGATGGGATGGCCTGATCAAGGCCCTGGGTACCAGTGATATCAAGAAGAAACAGATGCTCACCACCGGCCTTACAGCCCAGGGTGACAAGGGTGTCTATGATAAATTCCGTCAGCGCATCATGTTCCCGATCCATGATCGGCGAGGCAGGGTCATTGCCTTTGGTGGCAGGGCGCTTGCGGATAAAGGTCCAAAGTACCTGAATTCACCGGAAACTCCGTTGTTTCATAAAGGCCGTGAGCTGTACGGATTGTTCCGCGCACGCAAGCTCGGCGGTCAGCTGCCGCGCTTACTGGTGGTTGAAGGCTATATGGATGTAGTCGCACTGGCGCAGTTTGGTATTCAATATGCGGTTGCCACCCTGGGCACGGCAACCACAGCACAACATTCTGAACTGCTGTTTCGCAATGCACCGGAAGTAGTGTTTTGTTTTGATGGTGACCGTGCCGGACGCAAGGCGGCCTGGCGGGCACTGGAGAATGTACTGCCGGTCATCAAGGAAGGCCGCCAGGCGCGGTTTTTATTCCTGCCGGATGGAGAAGATCCTGACAGCCTGATTCGCAAACAGGGTGAAGAGGATTTTGTGCGTCGAATCAGTGAGGCCAAACCGCTATCCACCTTTTTCTTCGAGCAGATGGAAGCACAGACAGACATGGCGAGTGTAGAAGGTCGGGCGCGTCTTTCAGCACTGGCACAGCCCTATCTGGAAAAAATCCCTGAGGGCATGTTGCGGGATATGCTGTTGGCAGAATTGCGCCAACGAGTAGGGCACCAGATAAAATTCTTTACTACAACGCAATTGCCAGTCAAAAAATCGACTGCACGGGTACAAAAAATCAGTAATTCCCCCATCCGTATCGCTATCGCTTTAGTGCTGCAAACACCAAATTTGTCTGCAAGTTGGCCCAAAATTGATGAATTACAGGCTAATTCACTAAAAGGTTTGGATTTGTTGCGGGAAATTGTTGATTTTTGTGTCTCTAGACCCGATATTACTACGGCTGGCTTACTGGAACAGTGGCGTGAACACCCCGCGGGTGTGCATATGGGAAAATTAGCCGCAGATGAACTTCATGTTGATGATAAAATTCGTGAAGTTCACTGGCAGGCAACTCTTGGGCATATTGCCCTGCAGGTTGCCTCACGACAACTCGAGGAGCTGATAGAACTCCAGCGCCAGGGTTTGTTGACAGTAGGACAGAAAGAACAGCTGAAAGAATTACTCAAGCGCAAACTGGAACTGCAGCAGAATAATGCAGTCGTAGAATAATTGCTTTTGAGTAATTGGTTTTAGATAAATTTCATTACCCCGGGTACCGGGGTCTGACCGGAATTAGGTATGAACGATAGTACAAAAGAGAAGCAAACCTCGCAGCTCAAGGCTCTGATCAAGAAAGGCAAGGAACAGGGTTACCTGACCTATGCACAGGTTAACGATCATCTGCCGGATGACATCGTCGACCCCGATCAGATTGAGGATATCGTCAGTACGATTAACGATATGGGTATCCAGGTATTTGAAAAAGCCCCGGATGCCGACACCCTGCTCCTGAATGATGATGCCAATACCGATTCTGATGACGATACGGCTACCGAAGAAGCGGTCGCAGTACTCGCTGCTGTAGAAACTGAAATTGGGCGTACCACTGATCCGGTGCGCATGTATATGCGTGAAATGGGTACAGTGGACCTGCTGACCCGCGAAGGCGAAATTGTTATCGCCAAGCGGATCGAAAAAGGCTTGTACCAGGTCCACCAGGCACTCTCCAAGTTCCCATCTACTATTGGTACCCTGGTTAAACTCTGGAACAGCCACCTGGAAGGCAAAACCCGCCTGACCGATATCCTGGTTGATTTCAAACCCCTCACCGAAGAAATCTCCAATCCGATCCAGAAAAAATCTGATGACGATAAAGTCGAAAGTACCGGCCCGACCGGTCCGGATGTACCGGAACTTGAAGCCTGGTTCCGCAAACTGGAAAAACAGTACAAAAAATTCCTGACTGTGCACAAAAAGCACGGTAACGGTCATAAGCTGGTTGATAAAGCCCGTGCAGATATGGCGGAAACATTCCTGGTAATGAAATTTGCCGCACGGATGATGGATCATCTGATTGACAACCTGCGCTTCACTATTACCAAAATCCGTAACCATGAACGTGCCATCATGAGTATGTGTGTGCGTCAGTCCGGTATGCCAAAACGCACATTTGTGAATGGTTATATCGGTAGTGAAGGTGATCAGGCATGGCTGGATAACTTGCTCAAGAGCAAGCAAAAATACATTGCCCAGGTACAGGTGTTTGAACCTGAAATTCGCAGCCTGCAGATCAAGATTGCGCATACTGAAAAAGTGCACATGATCACGGTTACCGAAATTAAAGAAATCAACCGCATTATGACAATGGGCGAAGTAGCTGCAGGCCGTGCCAAGAAAGAAATGGTCGAAGCTAACCTACGCCTGGTGATTTCTATTGCCAAAAAGTACGCTAACCGCGGGCTGCAGTTCCTCGACCTGATCCAGGAAGGTAATATCGGCCTGATGAAGGCAGTAGATAAGTTTGAATACCGGCGTGGTTATAAATTCTCAACCTACGCCACCTGGTGGATTCGCCAGGCGATTACGCGCTCGATTGCCGATCAGGCGCGCACCATCCGTATTCCGGTGCATATGATTGAAACCATCAATAAGCTCAACCGTATCTCCCGGCAAATGCTGCAGGAGATGGGTCGCGAGGCTACACCTGAAGAACTGTCAGAACGCATGGAAATGCCGGAAGACAAGGTTCGCAAAGTACTCAAAATTGCCAAAGAACCTATTTCCATGGAAACCCCGATCGGTGATGATGAAGATTCGCACCTGGGTGATTTCATCGAAGACCAGAATATGGCATCCCCGGTAGACTCTGCCACCGATACCGGCCTGGTAGATACCGTGAAAAGTGTCCTCGGTGAGTTAACCCCAAGGGAATCCAAAGTCCTGCGCATGCGTTTCGGCATTAAGATGAACACCGACCATACCCTGGAAGAAGTGGGCAAACAGTTCGATGTAACCCGCGAACGCATTCGCCAGATCGAAGCTAAAGCCCTGCGTAAACTGCGCCACCCGACCCGTTCGGAACAATTGCGCAGCTTCCTGGACCTTGATAATTGATAAATAATTAAGGGATAATAGCCAACCAAATAAGGGCCCTTAGCTCAGCTGGTTAGAGCACTCGACTCATAATCGATTGGTCGGAGGTTCAAGTCCTCCAGGGCCCACCATATACTGGCCCACCTAAATCTCAGGTGGGCCATAACTAGCCCCAACAGGGGCCAGCTATTGCTTTCATGTACGCTCGGTTTAAGACCTGACAAACTATGGTTCCAAAATTCGGACACACTATGGTTTCATGAACATAAGCATAAATAGAGGAATTTGTATGAAATCAGCACCAAAATCTTCACCGGACAAAGAATTGATCAAAATTTTTGAAGCCGGTGGGGTAGTCGACTACCTGGAGTATTTGCAATCGGGCAAAAGGCTGATGTGGCTGAATTTTAAGGCTGGCATTGCCCGTGGGTTTGGCATTACCATCGGCATGACATTGGTAGTGGGTATATTCATCTGGATTTTAACCATGCTTGTCGATCTTCCCGTTGTTGGTGAGTATTTTGCCCATGCCAAGCAGGCGGCCAATGAGTATGCGGAAAACACCAACTATAACGATGAGTTTGTTGAAATGAACCGTATACTCAGTGAAATTAATGAAAACATTAAAGAGCCGGGTAAGCTCCAGCCTGAAACGGAAACACCCTGAGCCTGATACGTCATTCACAGGCCAATTTATAGCCGTGGTGAGTTTAAAATACAGCAAAACTACGGTATAGTTTCGACCGGTCTTTGAAATATCGTATATCTATCAAAAACCAGCCCGGGGGTGGCTTTAAGCCTGAGATCTCACCTATGTGAGGAACCCTATGAACCTGATCCAGTTAATGCTGGCGTAGGGACAGGCGTAGACACAATCAAATGAACTCGATCCATGATTTAATGGGTGCAGGATCATTATCCAGGTCTTTCCTGTCCTTTTTTGAATAAAAAAGGATTCCACATGAACCAAATTACAGCTGCTATAGCTATCCTGGCGTTGAGTATCGGCGATAGTCGAGCTGATGATGCCGAACCCGTTGTCCTCGAGACTATAAGCGTGAGCGCAGACTTACGTGATATTACTGAATTTGAAATACCCGCTAGCATTTCGCTTTTGGATACCCAGGCATTACAGGATCGCGGGGCAACCCATTTTGAAGATGTGTTGCTGGAATTACCCAATGTCAATTTCGCCGGTCAGAGTTCCCGGCCCCGACATATTCAAATACGTGGTATCGGTGAGCGCGATGAATATACCGGCCGCCCCAATGCCAGCGTTGGTTTCGCGATTGATGATATCGACTTCAGCGGTATTGGCATGACTGGTAATCTGTTTGATGTTAAACAACTGGAGGTCTTACGCGGTCCGCAGGGCACTCGCTACGGCGCCAACGCCCTGGCCGGACTGATCAATATTGTCACCAGTGAACCCACGCCATTTCGTGAAAGCCTGCTTGAGCTCACCGCCGGTGATTATGGTTTGACTGAGTTAGGCCTGATGACCAGTGGCGCCTTCAAAGAAGGTGAAGATGATAGTCCCCTGTATCGTTTTTCATTATTCAAACACGATAGTGATGGCTATTATAAAAACGCTTACCTGAACAAAGATAATACCAATAGCCGGGATGAACTGAACCTGCGGGGGAAATTACGATTTACCCCAAATGGCGATACCCGAATTGACCTGACTATATTGCATGCCAACCTGGATAATGGCTACGATGCCTGGTCGCTGAATAATAGTTTCACCACGCTTGCGGATGAACCCGGCAAAGATACCCAGGAATCAACTGCTGCTGCGGTAAAAGTCCATTGGGAGGGTAACCCGAATTTTGCCATCATCAGTACCACCACACTGGCTGACTCAAACATGGAATATGCTTATGACGGTGACTGGGTTTATCCCGGTTTTCATGCCAGCGGCGATAATACCTATGCCTATCAGAATGATAAAAACCGGGATACCATCAGCCAGGAACTGCGCCTGGTCTCAACCTTATCTTCGAGAATTTTTAACGCCTCAACTGATTGGGTGCTGGGCTTGTACGGCCTGCAGCTAAATGAGGATAATCACACCACAGATAATTACGGAACCGACCTGAAAAGCGATTTCCGCAATACACGGTTGGCGGTTTTCGGCCAGCTTGATTACCATTTAAGCCATACCCAAACCCTTAGTGGCGGTTTGCGAATCGAAAATCATGACCTGAGTTACAGTGACAGTTACGCGGAACAATTTGATCCGGATGAAACCCTCTGGGGAGGTCACCTGACGTTTATCCAGTCCCTGTCATCCCGACACAGCGCTTATGCGGGAATCTCAAAGGGTTATAAAGGCGGCGGTTTCAATACCGGATTGAGTGCGGGTGCCGATGCGGAACTGCTGAGCTTTAATAAAGAAACAGCGTTAAATTATGAAGTCGGGCTCAAGTCGCAATTATGGGCTAATACGCTGGCGACGACCGTTAGCCTGTTTTATATGCAGCGCGATAACCCACAGTTTGATGGCTATACCTATGTCGGCAACAACTATGTCTACTTTACTGAGAATTTTGATAAAGCAACAAACTATGGTCTGGAGGCGGATTTTGACTGGCAGTTGAATACCCAATGGAACCTGTTGGCTTCCCTGGGGCTGCTCAACACAGATGTAACGGGAACACCTAATTCAGCCACATTCCAGGTTAATAACCGTGAACAGGCGCATGCGCCTAATTATCAGTATATGCTGGGCCTGCAGTATCGCCGGGCAAACGGCCTGTTTGCGCGGTTGTCGATGAATGGCTCTGATGCTTTTTACTACAGCAACTCACATTCGGAAAAATCCGAAGCTTACACTTTGGTGAATGCACGCATCGGCTATGAGGCATCCCGCTGGGATATTTACCTGTGGATGCGCAACTTGCTGGATGAAGAATACGCGACCCGGGGGTTTTTCTTTGCCAATGAACCAACCTATTCCATTGAAGAAGAATATATTCGCCTGGGTGCACCACGACATTTTGGGCTGACAGCCAGGCTGCATTTTTAAATACAGATGGACCTACACAATATAATCAATGCACTGCTGGCTTTGTCTGCCTGGGAAGTGATGGCCTCCCTGCTGGGTATTGGCTATGTACTGCTGGCAGCCAGGGAATCGCAATGGTGCTGGCCGCTGGCCTTCGTTAGCACCCTGATATATACGCTGTTATTCTGGGGCGGGCAGTTGCCGATGCAGGCGCTGCTGAATTTCTACTATATGGGGATGGCCGTCTACGGCTATTTAGTCTGGCGTAAGCATGGCGATGCAGGGGATGATTTGCC
>JADFVZ010000026.1 GCA_015222805.1 Pseudomonadota bacterium | reverse complement strand
GGTTACGGTGAAAGCAGTGATGCCTGGCATATGTCGACACCGCATCCGGAAGGTGCAGGTGCAGCACGGGCAATGCATTCCGCCTTAGCTATGGCAGGTTTGAAGCCAGGTGAGGTGGATTATGTCAATCTTCACGGCACCGGTACTCAGGCGAATGACCAGGCTGAAGACCGTGCCATGCAGGAAGTATTCCCGCGAGGTGTTCCCTGTTCATCAACCAAGGGTTACTGCGGACATACCCTGGGTGCAGCTGGAATTGTTGAGCTGCTGGTCTGTGCGCTGGCCCTGGAGAATAATTTTTATCCAGTTAGTTTGAACACTAAAAATGTGGATGAAAAAATCCAGTCACGACTGGTATTGCCAAATCATCAGCAAAGTTATCCGTCCCTGTGTGTGGCTATGAGCAACTCATTTGGTTTTGGTGGTTCAAATGCATCCCTGCTACTGATGAAATCCGGAGTGAACAGGCATGAGTAATCAACCTGGGCAAGAACCCCTAAGGGTGCGTATTGCCAGTGTCGGACTGGTTGGGCCGGGCCTGCATGGCTGGCAGAACAGCCGCAAATACCTGCATCAGGGGGTCAGCCCTGAATCCCGGGAAATGCCACTGCTGGTACCAGAGGGGATTTCCCCACGCGAACGCCGGCGCCTAACTGAAACAATTAAACTTGCACTGGTTGCCGGGCAGGATGCGCTGCTGAATTTAAGCGTGCCGGTTGCGATAGAGCAGCTTTCCACCGTGTTTGCATCCGCCAATGGTGATTTATTTGTGGCGGATAAAATTCTGAGTGCGCTAGCTTTGCCAGGCAAGCCGGTATCCCCCACGCATTTTCATAATTCGGTACACAATGCCCCGGCAGGCTACTGGCATTTAGCCAGTCATTCAATGCACGCATCAACCAGTATTGCTGCTGATGAAAATAGTTTTGTCAGTGGCCTGCTTGAAGCGGTCAGCCAGGTTGTGGCTACGGCTGAGCCCTGCCTGCTGGTGGTCTGCGATTCGCGTGCACCGGAAAATTACCGAAATCAACTTAACTGCAATGACAGCCTTGCGCTGGCCCTGGTGTTGCAGGCTGATGATGGTCATTGTATTAAAGCTGATACAGAGTTGCTGGAAATAAGGCAGCTAAACCCGGCCATAGCAACTGTTATGGACGATGCAGTGCTCGAAACCATGCGCCAGGGCAATCCGGCTGCAAAAGGCCTGCCATTGCTGCATTTACTGGCTGATCCAGGTGTAAAGTCAGTTATTTTTGAAGGTGGGCTAGCAGGTGGAATTGAGCTTAAACGTGTCAGTGATGAATAGTTTTAGTTCCGGATCGCTGGATAAAGCTTCGATTGCAAAACTGATTCCGCATGCGGGCAATATGGTACTGCTGGATACAGCTGAGAGCATTGAAACGAGCAGCTTGCAGTGCCGGAGTAATACCCACCTTGATGCAAGTAATCCCTTACGAACCGGGCAAGGCTTATCAGCAATCAGTGGAATTGAATATGCTGCCCAGGCAATGGCTTTGCACATGTCCCTGGTAAATGACGGAGTGCCACAAAGCGGTTTACTGGCTATCTGTAAAAATATTAAAATAAAACATCGTTATTTTGATGCTTTTAAAGACGAGTTGCATATAGCTGTTGAATACCTGAATGGTTCAATAGAAATGGGTCTGTTGCAGTATGGTTTTACAATCTTTTCGGCTGCTGGAAAGCAAAATAAAACTGAAGAAATCATCAGTGGTGAGCTAAGTATTGTGATACAAACATAGGGTTTAAACACTGGGTAGAACGAATGACTGAATTCAAACAAAAACGTGCACTGGTAACCGGTGGCAGTGGTGACCTTGGTAGTGCAATTTGCAAGGAACTTGCAGGTGCGGGCTTTTTAGTCATTGTACATGCCGGGCGAAATATCCAGGCAGCAGAAGCAGTGGCGGCTGAAATCATCCAGTCGGGCGGTATCGCTGAAACTATCAGTTTCGATGTCACCGATGCAGATGAATGCAGGCAGGTCCTGCAGGGCTTGATCGACGATCAACCTATCCAGGTGCTGGTAAACAATGCTGGGATACACAATGATGCCCCATTGGCCGGAATGAGTCATGCGCAGTGGCAAAAGGTGATCGATGTAAACCTACAGGGTTTCTTTAATGTCTGTCAGCCACTGATAATGCCGATGGCAAGAACTCGCTGGGGCAGGGTGATCGGGGTATCATCGGTCGCCGCACGCGGTAATCGAGGGCAGGCTAATTATGCAGCAGCCAAAGCCGGGCTGGAGGCTGCGGTTCGCAGCCTGTCGCTGGAGATGGCATCGCGTGGTATTACGGCTAATTGTGTCGCACCTGGAGTGATTGAATCACGCATGACCGAGGCAGCGTTTGATAAAGCATTCATTCGTCAGCATATTCCAGTTCGTCGAATGGGACGTTTGGAGGAAGTCGCAGCCCTGGTGAGCTTTCTGGCTTCGGAGCAAGCGGGGTATATTACTGGACAGACTATTGCGATTGATGGCGGCATGCGCTAGTGGTTCAATTTCTTTTCAAACTTCAATAAATTGACTGAAATTAATGATGCAATTAATCAATAAAGTTATACAAATTATTCTCACTGTCGTTCTTTTGAGCATCAGCACAGCGTGCTCTTTGATGGATACTTACGATGAGGCGAAATTAATCGAATCTAAATCAATTATCAGTGGTTTTGTGAAGGTCGAAAATGGTGATATCAAATCTGTATATGTCAGGTTGTACCAGAAAAAAACCACCCAGTTGGAGCTGGTAAGTCAAATGGCATTGAACAGCGATGGTTCCTACCAGTTTGATGTATTACCAGGAAGCTATTTGACGGCGGCTTATGTTGATGAAAATGATAACCAGCAATACGAAAAAGAGGAGCCTGGCATATATTTAGGTTATAAGGAACATCGGTTTGATTTCGTTGATATCAGCCAGTCACAGAACAAAGTGCTCCCGAATTTAATCATCACCGGAGCTATCAATAGTGTATACCCTGGTGAATTGTACGAATCATTAAACCTGATCACGCGTAATATTGGGAAAGTTATCAATCTGGATGACTCAATATTTGAAGCCGATAAAGTCAGCCTAGGACTCTGGCAACCGTTGTCTTTTGTCGAGGAAGTTGGGGGTGGTTTGATGTTGTTGCAAAGCTATGATTACACGAAAACCCCTGTCATTTTTGTTCATGGTGTTTTAGGCAGTCCACGTGACTTTAAAGCGATTATCAGCAATCTCAACCTGGATGCATTCCAGCCCTGGGTATTGTATTACCCAAGCGGTGCTCGGTTAGATATGGTGAGCGACTATTTATTAAATGCATTAAATCAACTGCATAACGAGTATGGGTTTCCTGAAGTTCATATCGTTTCCCATAGCATGGGGGGGTTAATGAGCCGCTCGTTTTTAATCAAGCAACAAACAAAATCCAGCTTTGATATATCTTTATTTGTTAGCATAAATAGCCCGTTATATGGGATGGATTCCGCGGCATCCGGTGTAAATCATTCACCCATTGTGATCCCGTCCTGGCGGGATGTTGCCAGTGACAGCGAGTACATTAAAAAGATTCATAACTGGTATTTGCCCCCTGAAATTCCTTATCATCTAATATTTTCCTATTTAAAAGGCGAAGACGGTGATGGAGTTGTTTCATTAAGTAGTCAGCTCTCGGAATCACTGCAGGATGAAGCCATAAAAATATATGGGTTTAATGCTCAACATGCGGAGGTTTTGAAATTGCCAGAACTGATAGTACGATTGAATCAGATAATGGCTGACCCCATGATGAGATCAATAGAAAATTAAACAGAGAGACAGGGGGTTGCCTGGCCATGAAATTAACTGAAGGGAATATCATCCAATGATAAACAGAGCGGCAGTTTTACTCAGATACAAACAACCAGCTGTACAGTGGATAAATGATGCCGATCCGGTTGCTGATAGCATCGAGGTAAGTCTTGACTCAGCAAATGAGGAGCGTACGGTTTATTTGGTTAGTGAAGAAGATGCTGATAACCCTGAACTTGTAAATCTTTGGATTAAAAAAAACTATCAAAGCTTATTTGAAAATGAACTTTTTAGCTGGTATATGTTAGAAAGTTTGTGGCCACAAAAGCGTAATTTTGCACTGTTTTCCGAATGGTTTGAGATTGAGTGCCACACTGTGATCGAGGATACAGCAGGTACGCCCATTCTGGACGATGAGTTATAAGAGTGATGCTGTAAATTTGTCGCTATGATTGCAGTTGCGCAGACTGGCATTCAAACAATGAATGGCAGATACCCAAATTATCATGGATATTGACCACTTCAAGACCTGCTTCAGATATGCATTCCAGTAACTCATCGGAATGGTACATTTTGGAATTGCCGCTGGCCATGCAGGTGAAATAGGGGCTGGTATTTACCAGTGAGTAGGCAGCGGCTTCATGCTGCTGGCGGTCCCAGCAGGTTTCCATAATATAAAGCTTTGATGTAGTGCTCATGGCCGCTTTTGCATGCTTGAGTATGTGCACGATCTCTTTATGCCCAAAACAGGAAAGAAACTGGCTTAACCAGTAAATACCCTGTGCTGGTGGAAATTCAATCTCCGGGTCGAGTAAATCCATGGACAGAGCTGTTATACGGTCTGAATAGCCGGCCCTGGCAACATTACTAATAGCGTTTTCCAACTGATCGGGTAAATCGATCATGGTGATTTTGACATCATCATTGTAGTCTGCGGTAAGAATGGCAAATTTGCCGATATTGGTGCCGATGTCCACCATGGTTCCGATTTCGTTACGAAATAAAATTGGCAGGGCTGCAGGGTAGGCTGAATCTGAATAGTAATGATCGAAGTCGTACCAGGCGGTTTTGATTTGTTCGGGTAAATACGGCAGGGCCTGGTAGATGGTTTCCCAGTCGGCATCGCAGAGTTTATTGAAAACTTTTAAGCCTTCCGGCTTTGCTGAACGGATGGATTTATCCAGGTCATACAGCCCCTGGTAACAAACATAATGGTTGTAATCCATATTGACCCGGGTCATAGGATCATTTTGTAAAAAGTAGCCAACTTTGCTGAGTTTCCATGAGCCGTTTTCTGTTAGTTCAACTGCACCACAGCTCAGGCCGGTCTCCAGCAGGGTTTCGACACCATAGCGGCTGAGATTAGTGCTTTCGCAGATAGCTTCTATGCTGATGCCTTCGGGGCCTGAATTTTGTAGGGCCGTAAAAATCCCAAGGTCACGTAATGTTCTGACTGCCTGAAATATAATCGGTGCATAGGCGATTTTTTGGGCCTCATACATGGCCTCATAAGCACTCAGGTTTTTCTTTTCAAAAGTCATTTAAATACCTGTATTTAAGCTTTCTCTTCCAGTTCTTCCCAGCGTACGAAGACTGTTTCCAGTTCTGTTTCCAGTTTTGCCAGTTGCTGTTGAACCTGGGTGATTTTCCCCTGGTCCTGCTTATAAAAATCAGCTGTACCCATTTGTTCGAGTAACTGTTTCTGCTGTTTTTCCAACTTTTCCAGTTTGCCGGGTAGCTTGCCTAATTCCTGGCGCTCGACATAACTAATCGAGTTGTCAGCCTGATTCGACCTCTTGCCGTGCTTTTGGCTTTTGGTTTTTTTATCTGGTTCAGTAGATTTTGCCTGGCGCAACCAGTCGTCATAACCACCAATATATTCATTCACTTCGCCGTGGCTTTCAAACACGATGGTCGAGGTAACCACATTATCGAGGAAGGCACGATCATGCGAGATCAGCAATATGGTTCCCTTGTATTCCGTCAGGCGTTCTTCGAGCAGGTCGAGGGTGTCTGAATCGAGGTCATTGGTGGGTTCATCCAGTACCAGCATATTGGATGGTTGGCTGAACAGACGTGCCAGCAGCAGTCGGTTGCGTTCACCACCGGACAGGGCTTTGACCGGCTGGCGTGCACGCTCCGGATCAAAGAGGAAATCGCGCAGGTAGGAAATCACATGCCGGTCTTTGCCGTTGATGGTCACCATATCACTACCATCAGCGATATTATCCTGAACACTCTTGTTTTCATCCAGTACCGAGCGGTGCTGGTCGAAGTAGGCGACTTCTAGCTTAGTGCCGATTTTTACTCTGCCCGACTGCGGTTCGAGTTGTCCTAGTAGCAGACGTATCAGGGTGGTTTTACCGGCGCCGTTGGGGCCGATAATGCCGACTTTGTCACCGCGTAATATAGTGGTTGTGAAGTTGCGGATTACCGGCTCACCATCCGGCTTATCCGGATAGGTATAGCTGATGTTTTCAGCTTCCAGCACGATCTTGCCGGATTTATCTGCGGTCTGAATCTGGACATTGGCACTACCGGAAACATTGCGCCTGTCTGCCCGTTCCCGACGCAGTGCTTCAAGCGCACGAACCCGGCCTTCATTACGGGTCCGCCGGGCCTTGATGCCCTGGCGGATCCAGACTTCTTCCTGGGCAAGTTTTTTATCAAATAGCGCATTTTCTTTATCTTCGTCTTCCAGTGCTTTTTGTTTGCGGCTTATATAGGTGGGGTAATCACCGGGCCAGTCGGTTAACTGGCCACGGTCGATCTCGATAATCCGGGTGGAGAGTTTTTGTAAAAATACCCGGTCATGGCTGATAAACAATAAGCTGCCTTTCCAGTCCAGCAGGAATTTTTCCAGCCAGATGATCGACTCGATATCCAGGTGGTTAGTTGGCTCGTCCAGCAACAGCAGGTCGGGCTGGTTGACTAGTGCACGCGCCAGCAGGACCCGGCGTTTTAAACCGCCCGAGAGGGCATTGAAATCAGTATCACCATCCAGCTGCAGTTTGGAAATGATTGCTTCAAGGCGGGATGATATTTCCCAACCCCCGGCAGCTTCGAGTTCGTGTTGGCACTCACCCAGTTGATCAAGTAATTTGTCATCACCGCCGAGGGTGATTTCATGCAGTAAGTGGTAGTAACGGGTGAGCAGTTTTCCGGCTTTATCCAGGCCATTGGCAACCACTTCATTAATCGTGCCATCCAGGTTTTCTGGGACTTCCTGGTCAAGCTTGGCAACTTTTATCCCCGGGGGAATGCTGATACTGCCATCATCTGCCTGGATTTCGTTATTGATCAGTTTCAGCAGGGTGGATTTGCCGGCGCCGTTACGGCCCAGCAGGCAAACCCTTTCATTGCGCGTGATCTGCATGTTTACGGCATCGAGCAACGGTGGTGTGCCAAAACTGAGGCTCAGATTTTTAAGAGTGATGAGTGGCATTATAATCAACCAGAATTGGGTGAGTAATTATACGATAATACAGGCAGTAATTGGGGAAGCCTGACGCTTGTAAATCAAGCGCTTCTCCTAGCTTTATGAAGCTGATTAATACCAGTGCTAGTATTTAGGAAAACAGTTCGTCTACTCTTCCCAATCTTTTTCAAGCCAACGAGATGCTAGCAGGAAAAAGCTTGCTGCTAGCACATAAAACCCGGTGCCTGCAAGGATCGAGTAGCGCAGGGATTCATCACCAAACTGGAGCTGGAGAACATCTGAAAGTTTGCCAATGGCATAAGTGCCTATGCCTATGCCAATAAGATTATTGATGAACAGGAATATGGCTGAGGCAGTGGCACGCATATCTGGTCTAACTAGGTGTTGGATGGTTGATATAACGGGTCCCAGCCAAACCAGACCAAGCGCTGTGGGTACCAGCAGGAGGAAGAAACTGATCGTCAGGTTTGGAGAGAGTATTCCCAGTATATAAAATGGAATGGTAGCGAGGAACGCAAAAGCCGGGATTTTTACAAATTGAGTACGGTTTTTCTGGCCAAAGCGATCACCTAGCCAACCACCTGCCCAGATGCCAGCAAGTCCACCAATCAGGAGTATTGCCCCATAGAAGAGTGAAGCATCAATTAAACTCAGGTTATAACTTCTGACAAAAAATGAAGGGAACCAGAAAAACAGGCCGTATCCCATCATGGATGAGCAGGCTGCACCGATGGAAATTAGCCAGAAGCTAGGTTTTTTGGTGAGGATTTTAATAATGCTTTTAAACCCTGGCGCTTTTGCATCCTTCTGTTTGCTGTCGAACTGACCGCGTATTGGCTCTTTTATAGTCATACGGAATATCGGTGCAAGCACAATGCCTGCCAGTCCGACCATAAAGAATGCAATGCGCCAATCTATCATGGTGGCTATGATGCCGCCAAATACTATACCCAAAGCGCTACCTATTGGAATGCCGAAAGAATAGATACTAATAGCGCGTGCGCGTTGTTCGGGTGGGAAAAAATCCATAATCAGGGAATAGGCCGGGGCGACACCGCCAGCTTCACCTATACCGACACCCATACGGGCGGCAAATAGTTGCCAGAAATTTGTAGCCAGTCCGCTGGCAGCGGTCATCAAGCTCCATACAGTTAATGCAACTGTCATGATCCAGGTGCGACTGTAACGGTCGGCCAGCATTGCAATCGGGATACCGAGTCCGGTATAGAACAGGGCAAATGCAAGGCCGCCCATTAGACCCAACTGGCTATCAGTTAAGCCAAGGTCTGCTTTAATGGGGACGGCAAGAATGCCGATGATTTGACGATCGATGAAATTGAAGGTGTAAACCACCACCAGAATGAACAGTATATAGGCACGATTACCGCTTAAATCACTATTTGTATCAGGACTACTTTTGTTCATTCAATCACAATCCGTTTTGTTAAATTACTCATCAGGAAATAAAACGGCGCAAACTGGTTGCGCCGTTTTCAGCTTATCTTTGTTAAGAACTTAGAACCAGCTGTAGTTCACAGTTCCCCAGATTTGCCTTGGATTGCCGTAAAACGCGGTTACGTTGTTCTCCAGACCCAGTGCTGGGAAGTAATACCCTGCCACTTTGTATCTTTCGTCAGTCAGGTTTTTACCATATAAACCGGCACTCCAGTGACCATTATTCTGTGACCATACTACGCTCAGGTCCCAAAGGGTATAGGAACCCTGATCAAGGTCGGCGGTGGGTACTTCAAAGATACTGGTTTTGCTTCGATAGGAAACTGCAGGGATGATTGAAATCGTGCTAGATGCCAGCGGGACATCAATGGCAAGGTTGGTGCTGAAAGTCCATTCTGGGGTGTTCTGGAAAACCCTGTCTTTAGCAACATCATTGCCGGCCTTATCAATGTATTCATTAAAGGTGGCATCAATATAACCAACAGCCCAGCCCAGTCGCATATCAAAGTTTTGAGATTCGGTGAGGATGGCCGTGCCTTCCCACTCGAAACCATTCATATCAGCATCGGCTGCATTCGTGGTAACACCGGTGAATGTATCCTCGATACCGTCGCCATCAGTATCAACACCCACAGAGCCGGGTATTTGCACATCGGTATAATTAGAAAAGAACACTGCCAGTTTGGAATCCATACGCCCGTTAAAGAAACTGGCTTTCCAGCCCAACTCGATAGTATCAACAGTTTCCGGATCAAACTTCATAAATTCAAATATTTCATCATCACTGACAACACCGTCACCATCCAGGTCCGGTGCCAGACTAGTCTGGCCACGGGGGTCGAAACCGCCACCTTTAAAGCCTTCGCTGTAGCTGGCATATAGTAGTGTGTCGTCATTTGGTGTCCAGTCAACAGAAACTTTCGGGGTGAACTTGGAGTATGTTTTTGAACCCTGGAAATCTGATGTTGTAACAATCGGGAAGGCTGAGCCACCAAAGTGCCCAGATGTACCGCCAAGCATGGTTTGTCGTAATACTCTGGCTGTGCGTTTGTCTTCGGTATAACGTCCACCGACCGTCACACTCCATTGGTTTGTTAGATAAAAACTAAAATCACCAAATACTGACCAGGTTTCGGTATCCACATCACCTTCGGTAAACGCATTCAGGCCTGGCAGGCCAATAATATCACCCAGTTGCCCGAGGATAACATCGAAGGCATTAAATGCATTTGCATCCAGGTAGTAGAATCCAAGAATACCGTCCCAACGATCAGCTGAAAACAGAACATTGAACTCTTCCGAGAACTGGTCATTGGTGTAGTTGACAGGAACATCGAGGTCAGCTGCGGGCAGACTGTCAAAATCAATCGGTGACCATGTTTCATCACTACGATCAGCAAGTACATTTTTCAGGGTAATTAGGTCATTAAGCTGCCATTCTGTAAGCAGGGAAACGCCCTCTGCTTCAACTGTCTGTTTAGGGTTGCTGAGACCAGCTTCTGTGTTATACACATTTTTCAACACCGGGTTACCGGAGAATGCTGCGGGATACAGGCGGTGTCCCTGGCGTGGGTCAGAATCATCTTCTACATAATCTGCCGCCAGTCTGATAAACCAGTCATCATTGGGTTCCCATTCAGCGCTGATACGGGCACCAAGAACATCTTTATTGTAGTTTTCAACCCCTTTTTGATACAGATTGTCACCAAAGCCATCACGGTTGAAGCTGGCAACTGAAGCACCAACCCTGAATGAATCGGTGAATGCCGCTGACCCGGTCAAGACAACATCCAACATATTATCTGTGCCATAACTAAGCTTGGCATCGAATTCGGAACCGTCGGGATTCAAACGCTTGGTAACATATTTGATTGCGCCACCAATAGTATTGCGGCCGTATAATGTACCCTGAGGTCCGCGCAGGACCTCAATACGTTCTACATCGTAGATGTCCATTACTGCTGCTTGCGGGCGATTAAGATAAACATCATCCAGGTACAGTCCAACACCGGATTCAAAGCCAGCGACTGGATCCTGTTGACCCACGCCTCGGATAAATGCTGTTAGTGTAGTGTTGGTGCCGCGGGATACTTTTAATGTTGTGTTCGGTGACATCTGTGCAATTGCGGTGATGTCTAGTACACCAAAGTTGCTTAAGTCTTCTCCGGAAATAGCCGTTACTGCTATGGGAACTTCCATCAGGCTTTGTTCTCGCCGATTAGCTGTAACAATGACTTCCTCAAGAGTGTTATTACTTTCACTTTTCGGGTTCTCCTGAGAACCTGCATCCTGGGCAAAAATCAGAGCCGGTGCAGCAATACAGGCAAAAAGGGCGGTATTTATAGCAAGGCGTAGGCGCCGTTTACCTGTCAGTTGGTTTTCCAGTTCTCTAGTCATCAGGTTCTCTCTCCAGGTTTATTTAATTCTAATTAAGCTTAACTAATTCGGTTAAATTGAATAGCTGTTTATGCATACTATTTATTGCGTTAAACTTGCCAATCCTCAAAAAGTATGCAACATTATGAAACATGAATCAAGTTTCAACTAAATTAATTTCTTCATTACCCAAAACTGCGCGAGGCAGGCGAACCCGTGAAAAACTCCTGCATGCGGCAGAATTAGAGTTTGGAGAGAAGGGTTTCCATGAGGGGAGCATCAGTGGAATTGCCCTGCGATCAGGTACAGCGCTGGGTAGTTTTTATACTTATTTTGAAAGTAAAGAAGAGATATTCAAGGCGCTGGTAATGTTTATGAGTGAGCGTACCCGGCGCTGGATTGCAGAGCGTGTCGCGGATGCCCCGAATAGATTAAGCGCTGAACGTAAGGGCCTGGAAGCCTATATAGAGTTTGTACGCTTGCACAAAGGTATATACCGAATAATTTCAGAAGCCGAGTTTGTTGCCAATGATGCCTTCCGCGAGCACTACAGTAGTTTTGCCAAAGCCTATCAGGAAAACTTAAAAAAAGCTGGTGAGAAAGGTGAAATCCGTGAGGGAGATTATGAAGCCTGGTCCTGGGCAATAATGGGCATGGCTGTAACAGTTGGAATGCGCTATGCCGAATGGAACGAGGATGCTTCAGTTGCTGAAATAACGAATCAGATAGCTGACCTTGTAGCTTATGGTATTCGTCCTCAAAAGGACAGAAGTTAGCAAAATGACAAGCATGGGTATCGTTTCAACCGGAACTTACTTTCCGGAAACCTTTATAACATCTGCAGAAATATCCGCCCAGAGCGGGATTCCAGAATGGGCTGTTATTGAGAAACTGGGGATTAAACGCAAATACGTCTACGATCCAAAGGTACAACCCAATGAAATGGCAGTACTTGCTGCCAAAAAGGCAATTAAAAAGGCCAATATTGATCCCCTTGAAATTGATGTAGTACTCGGTACAACCGAAGAATGGCGAGAATATTTGCTTTGGACAACCGCAATTGATCTTGCTTATGAGGTCGGCGCAAAGAGAGCCTGGGGTATAGATATTCATGCCCGCTGTGCAACCACGGTAGCAGCACTGAAAATGGCGCGTAGTTTAATGGCGGATGATCCATCCATTAACACCATCCTTATTGGTGGAGGTTATGCAACATCTGAGTTTATTGATCTGGCGGACCTCGATACTTCGTTTATGTTTAATATTGGCACGGGGGCCGGGGCCATCATCGTTAAACGGGATTGGCCGGAAAACCAGGTGCTAGGAAGCCATATTATTGCCGACGGTTATATGAGTCGGCATGTGATTGTACCCGCCAGCGGATCCCAGCAACACCCAACGGATAAAGAGGTCGCAAACGGGGGTTATAAGTTCAGGCTGGTTGAACCGGAAAAGATGAAAACACGCCTGGGTGAAGTATCAATTGATAAATGGCTGGAATGTGTGGATAAATCATTAGAACTTTCAGGCTTAAAGGATGATGGTTCTATCTACACACGGGCGGATATTGATTTTTTAAATATGGCCCTGGTCAAGCCTTCAGCCCACCGTGAGATACTTAATCACCTGGGTCTGACAGAAGAACAAAGTATCTACCTTTCAACTGTCGGCCATATTGGTGAACAGGATGCCATTATCAATATCGAAGCAGGTATAGAGCAGGGGCGTTTACGCCCTGGAACTACCATGGCAATCCTCGCTGCTGGAATTGGTTATACCTGGGCCGCTGCAATTGTTCGTTGGGGACCGTGTAAGTGAATCAGAGAGTAGTAGACTGGCTCGCGCGTCGTGCGCAGTTAAGCCCGAATTCCATCGCCCTGATAGAGTATGACACGGGACTGGAAACGACCTATTTCGAATGGAATGCGCGGGTAAATCAGACGGCAAATTTCCTGCGCAGCCTGGGTGTTGCTATGGGTGATCGCGTTGCAGTCTATTCTTCCAACCGACCTGAGTATCTTGACCTGTATTGGGCTGCAGCAAAAATTGGCGCAATCTTGCAAAACCTCAACTGGCGACTAAGTGTGCATGAGATGGGGGGTATCATAGCCAGCGGGACACCAAAAGTTTTAATTTACAGCGAAGATTGGCAAAAACAGGTTGAGGAACTGAAACCCGATTTAACAGCAGTAGAGTACATTGTTGCAATGCATAAACCCGGTCCGGGTGAAGTTGATTTTTCTACAAGGTTGAAACTGGATACCAAATTGGTTGACCTACCGGACCTGCCGTCAGATCACCCCTGGGGCATTTATTACACGGGTGGTACCACCGGATTACCTAAAGGGGCTGTTATCACCCACGGTAATGTAACCTGGAACAGTATAAATACCATTGTATCCTGGGGTATCAACTCGAGCCATAAAGCAGCTATACAGATGCCATTTTTCCATATTGGCGGCCCGCATATTTTTATGGTTCAACTGGTGCACGTTGGTGGAAGTATCATCTTGTGTTCTGGTTTCGATGCGGATGAAACTTTCGATCTGGTAGAAAAATCGGGTATCACCCATTATATTGCGGTACCAACTATGTTTCAGTTGCTACAGGAACACCTGAGATGGGCCTCAGCGGATTTCACCCAACTGGAACTGGTCATTAGTGGTGGGGCACCTTGCCCGCGTCCTGTGATGCAAAAGTTCTGGGATCGAGGTGTTGATTTTAAACTTGGTTATGGTTTAACCGAAGCCACCGGTAATAATTTCTGGTTGCCAGTGGAACTGGTACAGGAAAAAATTGGCTCGGTGGGATATCCGCTGTTTCATATCGACATGAAATTAATTCGAACCGATGGAAGTCAGTGTGCCGCCAACGAGGAAGGTGAATTATTGATCCATGGGCCACATATCATGGCCGGTTATTGGCAAAACCCACAGGCTACTAAAGAAACAATCCGCGATGGGTGGTTGTATACCGGTGATATTGCAAGTTGTGATACCGATGGTTGTTACACCATTCTTGGCCGTTGTAAAGAAATGTTTATTTCTGGTGGTGAAAATGTTTATCCGGCAGAAATTGAATCTGTGTTGGCATCCCATCAACAAGTGCTTGAAGCCGCTGTTGTTGGCGTCCCCGATGACCGCTGGGGAGAAGTTGGCAAGGCTTTTGTGGTAACAGGCCAGAGTTATGACGAGGTAGATTTGCAGGTATTTCTTGCAGCGCGCCTGGCAAAATATAAATTGCCACGTGAAATTATTGTGCTTGATGCTCTACCCTTGACGGCTATAGGAAAAATCGACAAAAAAGTATTGATCAGGGAAGCAACGGAAAGTGACGATTAAAACCCTGCCCGGTATAACGGCCTGTACAATCAGCAGTGGTAGACTTCGCAGTCGGGTATTGCTTTCCGGGCCGGATGACGGTATTCCAGTGCTGTTTATTCATGGCAATTTTTCTTCCGCTACCTGGTGGGAAGAACATATGCTCACATTGCCGCCCTCATTCCGGGCAATTGCCCCGGATCAACGAGGTTTTGGTGATGCGGACCCTGAAGCTAAGGTGGATGGATGGAAGGGGATGCGGGACTTTGCCGATGATGCCATTGCGCTGATGAATCACCTTGGCTATAAGAAGTTTCATGTGGTTGGGAATTCACTTGGCGGCGTTGTGGTTTGGTGGCTATTGGCATACTATCCTGAGCGTCTACTTTCAGTCACACTGGCAGGGCCTGGTTCTCCCTTTGGTTTTGGTGCTACCAAAGATGCCCGGGGTACAGCTTCCAGCGATGATTTCGCGGGTTCCGGTGGGGGCTTGCTCAACCTTGAGTTACTCTGCGGTGTCCGGGATGGTGATTGTTCACTGGATCAGCCAACAAGTCCACGTGCCGTATTGCGTCGACTGGTTTGGGGACCTCCTTTTGTGCCTGAACGGGAAGACCAATTACTCGAAGCTATGCTGGCTATCCATCTGGGAAAACTCGATACACCGGGAGACAAGCAGTCATCCCCGAACTGGCCTTATTTTTCCCCTGGACGCTGGGGGCCGATGAATGCTTTATCACCAGCACATATGGGTGATTTAATTGAACGAATTACCGGAGCGCTACCAAAAGTTAAAATACTCTGGATCTATGGTAGTGATGATGTTGCTATTTGCGATACGGCAGCTTCAGATCCTGGAAGTTGGGGCCCACTGGGACTGCTGCCGGGTTATCCTGGCGTTGAAGTTTATCCGCCCCAGCCAATGGAGACACAAATACGCACAGTACTGCAGGACTATGCGGGTGCAGGTGGTGACTATCAAGAAGCTGTAATTGAGGGTTCGGGACATGTTCCTTTTATTTCCCATCCGAATGCGTATAACCGTGTTTTTCATACATTTATAAATCAATTCCACTCGGGCGATGTTGATGTTTAAGTGCATGTTTTGCCTGATATGCTTGTTGTGCGTTACGACAATTTCGGCTCAGGATCAGTTGGGAAAAGTCAATGTAAACCCTGAAAAAATTACAGTTTCAGGCATGTCAGCTGGCGCGCAGATGGCTCATCAGTTGCATATGGCTTACCCCGAGGTATTTTCCGGCGCGGGTTTGCTTGCAGGCGGCCCATTCGGTTGTGCCAATGGCTCATTGGTGACAGCAATGGAACGTTGCATGGGCAGTGTCAAGGCAGAAATGCCGGTGCCTGAATTTATTAAAAATATCCGTAAGGCATCAGCGGATGGCAAGTTGGGAGATACAGGCCTGCTGGCAGATGACAGGGTCTGGATATTCCACGGTGCCCTGGACACCATTGTTGCGCCTGAACTAGGCCAGGCCAGCGCAACAATTTACACGGCTTTTATACAGCCAGAACAAGTTGATTACATAGACGATGTTAAAGCAGCACATACATTTCCAACCGTTGATAAGGGAAGTGACTGTGATAAAACTGAAGCGCCCTTTATCGGCAATTGTAACTATGATGCTGTCGGTAAATTATTACAGCAGCTTTACGGTAAGTTGATACCACCAACTGACATTGAACCAGCTAATTTAATCCAGGTAGAATTGCCTGGAGGTACGGATGCGGGACTGCTTAACAGTGCTTATTTGTACATGCCACAAGTCTGTAAAGCCAAAGGGCAAGCCTGTAAAATGCACCTGGTACTGCATGGTTGCGGGCAGTCGAGTGCACAGATTGATAAAGTATTTATTCAACAAAGTGGCTACTTACCGTGGGCCGAATCAAATAATATTGTTCTAGCTTTCCCGCAGGTGACTCCAGCAGCTGTAAACCCTCTGGCCTGTTGGGATTGGTGGGGATATACCGGCGTAGATTACCGCTGGCGCAACGGCTTACAAATGCAGTTGCTAGTTGAATGGTTACAACAGTTATAAAGTTTATAACCGAAATTATCACAAAATGATATGACTACAAAACTAAGGATATTTGATGAAAATTGAAAATACCATAATTGCAATAACAGGTGCCGGTGGCGGTCTGGGGAAATCGATGGCCCAGCTCCTGGCAGGGCAGGGAGCCAGGCTGGCATTACTGGATTATGCAGCCAAGCCTTTGGCACAGCTGAAAACTGAACTTGGCCTCCCGGATGCCGATTGCATGACCATCGTCTGCGATGTAAGTAATGAAGATCAGGTAGATAAGGCTTTTGCTGACATCAATAAATACTTTGGTGGTCTTGATGTGCTGGTCAATAATGCCGGTATTACCCGAGATGCATTAATGATTAAGGTAAAAGATGGTGAGTTAGTATCACGAATGACACTGGATAACTGGAATGCGGTTATCGATGTCAACCTGACTGGAGTGTTTTTATGTGGGCGCGCAGCCGCTGAATATATGGCGCTGAGCAAAAAGCCGGGCATTATTATTAATATTTCGAGTATTTGTCGCAGTGGTAATATGGGCCAGACCAATTATTCTGCTACCAAAGCGGGTGTTGCTGCAATGGCGGTAACATGGGCCAAAGAACTTGCCCGTTATGGTGTTCGTGTCAATGCGATTTCTCCAGGCTTCATTGGTACTGAAATGGTTAAGTCAATAAAACCTGAAGCTTTACAAAAAATGTCTGCAATGATTCCACTAGGACGCATTGGAGAACCAGATGAAATTTCTCATACCGTACAGTTCATCATCGAAAATGATTTTGTTAATGGTCGGAATATTGAGGTCGATGGGGGTATGCGGCTTTAAGTTGTCATGATAGAACCCGACTGGCAGCACCTATTCCCAGTGCTGTTGATCGGTTTTTATTTATTGTGGGCTTTATTCAGTATGATTATTTGCTGAAATGTTTTCCGTGGTGAATGTTATAATTTTGAACACATTCCTGGAATAAAAAGCAACCTGCAAATCATGCTGAAATTTGATCAAATAAGCCTTAGACGCGGCACTAAACTGTTGCTGGAAGACGTCAGTTTCCAGGTTCACCGTGGCCAGCGGGTGGGTTTGCTCGGTGCCAATGGTTCAGGCAAATCCTCTTTATTTGCCATGTTGCGTGATGAGCTGGATTCGGATGCCGGGGATTTCAGCTTTAACCCGAATGATGTCGTCGCGCATGTAGCCCAGCATAGCCCCAGTGGAGATCAATCTGCCCTGGATTATGTTATTGATGGTGATCAGCGACTGCGCGAAATCCAGGCAGGTATAACAGCGGCAGAAGAAACTGATGACAGTGATGCACTGCATCGTTTATACCCTGAACTGGAGGCTATAGATGGCTATACCGCTACCCAGCGGGCGGCCAGGTTGCTGCATGGGCTGGGTTTTCCATCAGTTGATATTGACAACCCTGTAGGCAGTTTTTCCGGCGGTTGGCGTATGCGCCTGAACCTGGCGCAGGCTTTAATGTGCCGTTCCGATATCCTGCTGCTGGATGAACCGACTAATCACCTCGATCTGCCGACCATTATCTGGCTGGAGCGTTGGCTGAAACGCTATCAGGGTATTTTGATGCTGATTTCGCATGATCGGGATTTCCTTGATGGTGCCTGTACTCGGATTGCCTCGATTGAACACCAGACCATCCATCTTTATTCAGGTGATTACAGCCAGTATGAAAATCAACGCGCGGAGCGATTATCACAGCAGCAGTCCAGTTATATTAAACAACAGGATGAAATAAAACATATCCAGTCGTTTGTGGATCGCTTTCGTTATAAGGCCAGTAAAGCCAAGCAGGCACAGGCACGCCTGAAAATGTTGGAACGGATGACGGTTATTGCCCCGGCGCATGTGGATTCACCCTTTCACTTCCAGTTTTTTGAACCGGAAAAGATGCCGCGCGAGTTGCTTAAGATTGAGGAAGCCACGGCGGGCTATATTGTTGATGGTGAAGAGCTCGAAATTATTAAAACGTTTAATTTCCGTATCGCTGCCGGTGACCGGGTAGGTATCCTTGGTGTGAACGGTGCGGGTAAATCTACTTTTGTGAAAGCCCTCGCAGATGGCAGCACACTCTTAGGTGGAACCAGGGAGCTGGCAAAAGATTGCCGGATAGGTTATTTCGCCCAGCATCAGTTGGAGCAATTACACTCTGATGAGAGTCCGCTCTGGCATATAGAACAGATTGCCAGCAAGGCTACTCGACAGCAATTGCTGAATTTCCTCGGTGGATTTGATTTCCGCGGTGAACAGGTGACTTCGCCGGTGGCACCGCTTTCGGGTGGGGAAAAATCTCGTTTGGCACTGGCACTGATTATCTGGCAGCGTCCCAACCTGCTGTTACTGGATGAGCCAACCAATCACCTGGACATGGAAATGCGCCAGGCATTGTCACTAGCGCTGGCTGAATATGAAGGCGCCTTGCTGGTTATCTCGCATGACCGGCACTTGCTGCGCAGTGTTTGTGATTCACTGGTGACCGTGCACGATAATCAACTGATGCCCTTTGATGGTGACCTGGATGACTGGTCGGCATGGATGCGGGCACAGGATTCGGGCAAGGCCAAACCTGCTAAAGCCGGTAGCAAGCCCAAAGCCGGAAAACATGAAAATTCAGCTGAACTCAAACCCAAAATGAGCAAACAGCAGCGTCAGCTTGAGCGCCAGCAACAGGCTCAACTACGCCAGCAGGTGCAACCGCACCGAAAACGTCTCAAACAGGTTGAATCTGAGCTGGAAAAGCTTGGCGGCCAGAAAATACGGCTTGAAAAGCTGCTGACCGATGAGCAGCTGTATTCTGACGATTCCCGCAAGCTGGAACTTAAAAAACTCCTCGATGAACAAACCGTGGTTAGCCAGGCATTAAAAACAGGTGAACTGGACTGGATAGAAGCAGCCGGCAAGCTTGAACAGGCTGAGGCAGCTTTGGCGGGTAATGCCTGACTCTTCGACAGCAAACTGCAAAGTCTGCTGCTCTGATGCAGCGAACCTGGTGATCGCCAAAGAATTTTCAAGCCAACACAAACTGCAGTTCTGCGACCCGGCAGAAACAACCCTGCTACTGGATTTTTCTGCTGATGGCCTGGTATTACGCGATGGCAAAGTAAAATTGCGGGTTGATTTTATCGCTGGTGAATCTGCACATCGACAAAAATATGGCGGTGGCCGTGGCCAGCCCCTGGCCCGGGCTGTGGGTATGAAACAGGGTAAAGCCCCGCCAACCATTGTTGATGCTACGGCCGGACTGGCACGCGATGCGTTTGTACTTGCAAGCCTGGGTTGCCCAGTGCAGATGATCGAGCAGTCTGCCATTGTTGCTGCACTGGTCGAGGATGCCATTTTGCGTGCTGCTAGTGATCCGTGCTTCCAGCAAATACTAAAAACCGGTTTTAGTTTACAGCAGGGTAACAGTATTGATGTGCTGGCTGAAATTGCCGGGAAAAATCCGCCGGATACCGTTTACCTGGACCCGATGTTCCCGGGCCGAAGCAAGTCCGCTGCGGTTAAAAAGAATATGCAAATGCTGCAAAAATTATTGGGCCATAACCATGATGATGCCAGCTTATTAAAAGCCGCATTAGCCTGTGCGCTAAAACGAGTGGTGGTAAAAAGGCCCAAAGGTGCCCCCTGGCTGGCGGATAAAAAACCATCCGCTGAAATAAACAGCCGTAAAACCCGTTATGATCTCTATATTCATAGCTAATATCGGGTTGCACTAATGCGTGAGATTTATTTTCCGGAAAAAGACCAGCCACTGCGTGAAGATGTTCATGTACTTGGAAGCATGGTGGGTGAAATGCTGGCAGAGCAGCAGGGGCCAGAATTCCTGCAACAGGTAGAAGCAGTCAGGCTGGCGGCCATTGGCAGGCGTGAAGGTGCCAGCGGTGCTGGACAGGAGCTGGATGCACTGCTCACCGGCATGGGTGTGGCTGAAGCAGGGCGACTGGTACGCGCATTCACGACTTATTTCCAGGTCGTCAACCTGGCCGAAAAAGTGCATCGCATCCGTCGTCGCCGCGATTACCAGCGCCGGGGTGAAAACGCCCAGCCCGGTGGTTTACTGGCGGTCATGCAGGAACTAAAATCCTGCTCGCTGGATGAAATGATGCAGGTGCTCAACGGCTTGAGTATTGAACCGGTAATGACGGCGCATCCGACAGAGTCTACCCGTCGCACCCTGCTGGAAAAAGAACAGAAGATCCTACGGATGCTGGTGTCCCGCCTTGATCCTTCGCGCACACCGGAAGAAGAATCTGCGGCCCTCGAGCGTGTTCGCGCGGCGGTAACGAGCAACTGGCAGACTGAAATGTATCCGGAACAACGGCTTTCAGTACGCAATGAAATGGAGCATGTACTGTTTTACCTTACCGATGTGCTCTATCGGGTAGTACCGCCCTTTTATGAAAGCCTGCGCAAAGCACTCGGATCAAACTGGGACGATAGCGATAAACGGGACTTGCCCACCTTACTGCGCTTTGGTTCCTGGGTTGGCGGTGATATGGATGGCAACCCCAATGTCGGCGCCGACACGATTCGGCATTCCCTGAAATACCAGCGGCGTGAAATTATTAAAAAATACCTGCCGGAAATGCATTCGCTTTCACGTTTTCTCAGTCAGTCATTAACAGAAGTTGATGTAAGCCCGGAAATTCTTACTCAATTGGAAAAATACCAGCAGTTGTTACCTGAAGAAGCTGAAAATATCGGTCAGCGCATTCGCAATATGCCATACCGTTGCCTGCTGAAGTTGATGATGGCACGGATGCGTGGCGTGCTCACCAGTAGCGAGGGTTGCTACCTTAATGCCGGGGAATTTCACCTTGACCTCGAACTGATCAGGGAATCTATGGCAGCCAATAAAGGACAACATGCCGGCATGTTTGCACTGAACCGGCTGCAACTGCGTGAAAAAACCTTTGGTTTCCACCTGGCCACCCTGGACATCCGCCAGGATTCACTGGTGCATCGACAGGTTATCGCAAAAATACTGAGTGATGAGGGCTGGCTTAATCTTGATGCAGGAATACGTGCGGATCGCTTAAGCGCTCTCCTTTCTTCGACTGATCTGCCCGGATTGCCTGATGATGAATCTGTGCACAAGACGATTGAGGTTTTTCGCAGCATTGCCTGGGGCCATAAGAATTTCGGCCAGCATGCATTAGGCCCCTATATCATCAGTATGACCCAGGGTGCTGATGATGTATTGAGTGTATTGTTGCTGGCACGTTTGGCAGGCCTGGTTGACGAAAATAATAATGTACCGCTGGATGTTACTCCCCTGTTGGAAACTGTGGATGACCTGCAACATGGCGAAGTCATCTTAAAGCGCCTGTTTACTGACCCGGCTTATACGGCGCACCTGCAGGCGCGTGCAAATCGCCAGGTGATTATGGTGGGTTATTCCGATTCCAACAAAGACGGTGGGCTGGTTTCTGCCCGCTGGGCCCTGGCAACAGCGCAATCCCAGCTGGCACAGGTTACCGGGGATTATTCTGTACGCCTTGGCTTTTTTCATGGTCGCGGTGGCACAGTCAGCCGCGGCGGCGGTAACGTCGTTGCCGGAATCCTGGGAGCGCCAGCGGGCACAGTAAATGGCTTCTTGCGGGTTACAGAGCAAGGTGAGGTAATTAACCAGAAGTATGGCAACCGCGCAATTGCTGAGCGTAACCTTGAGCTGGCAACCGCAGCGACATTGAAAAGCAGTTTAACTGCGGGCGATGTAGTTACAGAGCGGTGGGCGGAGGTCATGGATTTTATGGCTAACAGATCCAGGCAAACCTACCGGCAACTGGTCTATGAGCATCCACAGTTTATTGATTATTTCCGCCATGCAACCCCCATTGATGTGATTGAACGCATGGGTATAGGTTCACGTCCGGCTTCCCGGCGCTCGGGTGGCGGGGTGGAAAACCTGAGGGCGATTCCCTGGGTGTTTTCCTGGGCCCAGTGTCGTATTAGCCTGCCGGCCGCCTATGGAATGGGCACAGCGCTTGAGGAGGCTGTTGCAAAGTTCGGGCTGGATACATTAAAAGACATGAGTCGGGACTGGCTGTTTTTTGGCAGCATGCTGTCTGATGTGGAAATGGCGTTGGCAAAATCCGACCTTGATATCGCCCGGCATTACCGGGTGTTGGCGCCCGAACCCAGCCGGGTAGTGTTCGACCTGATCGATACTGAACTGCGGCTTGCGCGATCCATGATTCTCAGTTTAAAAGGCCAGGATGACCTGCTGGATGGAGAACCGGCGCTGCAGCGCTCGATCCGCTTGCGCAATCCTTATGTTGACCCGATGAGCCTGCTACAGGTTGATTTATTGAAACGCTGGCGTGCCGGGGATTGTCGTGATGATGAATTGCTTGAGGCCCTGTTAGTTACCGTTAATGGTATTGCCCGCGGAATACAAAATACCGGGTAATGAATTAAACAGCATGAATAAAAAAACTAACAAACGCGTATTAATTCCAATCCCCGCTTTGGGGTCTGACCCAAGTGAAGTAGCTATTCCCTGGAAGTTATTTACACAGCGAGGGTTTGAAGTTGTATTTATTACCCCGGATGGTGAACAAGCTATAGCGGACCAGATAATGCTTAAGGGTAGTAATCTGGGTCTGTTGAAGTCGGTATTAGGGGCGCGACAGGATGCGGTTGATGCCTATGTCGAAATGGAAAAGTGCGATGCCTTCTGCCAGCCATTGAAATACTCAGAGGCTAATGCGGCAGACTTTGATGCCTTGCATCTGCCAGGTGGGCACGATAAAACTGTTAGACCATACCTGGAATCAATAATCCTGCAAAAGCTGGTTGCCGGTTTTTTCGCTGCAGGTAAGCCGGTTGCTGCAATTTGCCATGGTGTGGTTTTAGCAGCGCGCAGCAAAGACCCGGAAACAGGGAAGTCTGTGCTTGAGGGTTATCAAACCACCGCATTACTGAAATCCCAGGAATTGACTGGTTATAACCTGACCCGGCTGTGGATGAAAGACTATTACCTGACCTATCCTGAAATCACAGTCGAGGATGAAGTCAGGTCGGTACTCGCAGATCAGCAGCAATTCCACAAAGGTCCCACACCCCTGTTAAGGGATGATGAAAAGCATTTAAACAGGGGCTTTGCGCTCAGGGACAGGAACTACCTTTCGGCAAGATGGCCGGGTGATCTCTATACCTATTCACTCGAATTCATTAAGATGATTGAGGCTTGAACTGCCTTTTTCCGTGATTTATTCGAGGAAGCTTTTGATAATCTTGTCGTAGCGTGGGTGCTGACGGATATTGTCCATATCTGAATCGTGCAATAGCCACTCCCGGCTGATGCTGCCAACCCTTATCAGGCAGTTTTCCAGGCAATCAAGCGCGTAGTCGACATCCCCGGCCAGGGAGAAAAAGCAGGCACCGTTATACTGGATGATCGAGTCCTGGGGTGCATTTATCATCGATTGTCGCATCCACTTTTTGGCCTCTTCTGTTTCACCCAGGCGAAGTAACGCGAAAGCTCCCATATTCAGGGCGCGGTTATCATCCGGGTTGAGCTCTAACACCGCCCGAACCCTCTTTATACCACTGCGGGTGACTTCAAGCGCTTGATCATCTTTTCCAAGGCTGATAAACAGCTGGGCCTGGAGCAATAAGCTCTGGAAGTCTTCAGGGCGGGTGCTGGCGGCGCGGTCAAATAGTTTTATCGCACGTTCGAGATCGCCCTCATGCACCTTGGTACGGCCAAAGAAGTACCAGGCCTCGTAATTATTCGGGTCCAGTTCTATGGCCTTTTCAAAATCGACATCGGCATCCTTATAATTTTGGCCCATACAATTGGCAATCCCGGATGCGACATGTGATTCAGCCAGCTCAGGTGCCAGCTCCAACGCACGCTCGCTGGTCCGCATGGCTTCATTCAGGTTGGCATCATTGGCATTAAAATACATATACTCAAAGCCGTAAGTGTAGGCTACTCCGGCCCAGGCACGCCCGTAATCCGGCTCTACTTCGATTGCCTGGTTAAACATTTGTCGGGCGTAAACATTATCCTGGGTGGTGTGTTTGGCGAAATAACTGAGGCCACGGAGGAAAAAATCGTAGGCTTTTGGATCAACCAGCTGTTGTTTACTATCACGCTTACGTTTTAGGGAGGTACTCAAAGCTGAGACTATTGAATCTGCAATTTCTTCCTGGAGCTCAAAAATATCTTCCAGTTTGCGATCGTACTGGCGTGACCAGAGATGGAATCCATCGAGGGTATTCACCAGTTGAGCGGTTATACGCAGGTTATCACCTGACTTGCGGACACTGCCTTCAAGGACCGTTTGAACTTTAAGTTTCCTGCCGATTTCATTAATATCGGCCTGTTTGCTGCCGAACTGGAATGATGCCACACGTGAAGCTACCCGCAGGTTTGCAACCTTGCATAATGCATTGAGTATTTCTTCTGCCATACCTTCGCAAAAATAGGCCTGGTCACTGTTTTTGCTCATGTCATCGAAGGGCAGGACAGCTATAGAGGGTGCGCCCTTCTGGTAGTCAGGAATTTCTGCTGCTTCTGTAGTGAGGTCGGCTGGATCCTTGCGAATACCCTCCGGGGTGACTTCATATGCCCATGCGAGGACTAGTGAAATAGGAAAACCAAGCAGCAGCAAGACAATCACCAGGGTCAGTGACCAGTCGGGCAGGGCCAGTCCTTCAAATACGACTTCACCTACTTGCAACACGATCCAGCTGACGAATATATAGGCGAGCGCAATACGAATGACCTTGCGATCCTTTAGGTGGTTCCAGAAACTTTTGCCTTGCAATCTACTCATGACAGATCCCTTCTTTATAAGCATAGACAAAAATCGTCACTAATGCATGAGTCAAAGGTCATGCTGGGTACTGTGTGGCTATTTTATCAGCTTCAGGAGTTATTTAGCCTGGACTTCAACTGCATTGCGAATTTAACGCCTAACCAGTAGCCGGCATACGCGGCAATAAACCAGAGCCATGTTTGTGTGGTGTCAATTCTCTTAAGCCAGTATACCGGCCAGATGATAGCTGCAATAAAATTTGTCAAACCCTCTATCAGGATATGCACAATGAGGCCTATGTTAAGGTTCTGCAGGAACTTAAAAAAGCCGCCAAAGTTCATTATCATTTCAACGATGTCAGTAACTTCGATAACCAGCCAGGTAAACAGGGCCGCAATACCGTAAAAACCGCCACCAAATTTTATCCATTTATCATGGATGATGTCAGATGACTTGATGCTGACCGGAACTTTAGCTTTACTGGAGTTTTTCTTGCCGTTTTTGGACATTGACTTGATTTCTAGTTCAAGACCCTTGAAATCACCTGTTTCCTGGAAATGACCGCGATGCAGTGCCCACCAGACCATCGCCAGGGTGAAAACGCAGATGGGCAGGCCAACAGTTAAGGCTGCACGAAACACCTCGGTTAAGAGTTCCACTATTTCTTCAATGCCTCTTCACGATTTGGAATGGGTGAAATGGTAGTATAAGATATTGCCTGCAACACAATATTTGCTGGCAGGAATGGGGTTCGGATTATAATATTACCCAGTTGAGCAATCCCTGGGACAAGTTAGCTCCTCTTTATAGTCCCAGCTGCAAAGTGCAATTTCCTTTTACCGTGGTGGCGGGGTGGTTCATATACCATTTAAGTCATGAGTAATAAAACTGCACATAATAATGCGGCACCCTACTGGGCGGCAGCCTTACTTATCCTTGTCGGAAGCGCGATTTTAATACAGTGGATTGATTCAGCCGCTTTCTGGAATGGTTATGCAATAGATATGGCGGGGCCAGCCTGGAATTATATTTTATTCAGAGGGCTTTTTACGGCGTATTCAGACAATGCCTGGAGGCGATTTTTTACCCCGGTGCGAACACTGGTGATTTTCCTTTTTGTGTGTTTTGGGATAGAAATCATGCAGTTTTTTAATCTCTACAAATCCACCTATGACCCCTGGGATTTTTTGGCTTATATTTCAATATTACTGCCAGTATTTATTATTGATTTACAGCTATCAAAGCCTGAACAGTAGCGTCCCGTAAACTATAGTAAAAATACCCTGGGAAAGCACTTTCTAGTGTGTTATTGACAAATATCTTATCTTTTTTACAAGAATTCAAAATATAGTTGAGCCAGATCAGTTAGAAGCCAAGTGTTGCTTGAATCTCTAGCTAATGTTGCGATAATGGCTCTCGAAAATGACTAACCCACAGCCACTGCGGAATAGATTTTATATTTAAACCCAATCGTTGATAAAACTTTTTAGTGCTTTAAAACAATAGGCTATTTCTCATATTGTTCAAAGGACTTGAGTCTATTGGGAATAGAGTCGTTTTGTTGGGAAGGGTCGAATTATTCGTGTCATCAGACCGGCCCCTGTGCCGGAAGTGATTAAATTATGACAATGCAAACAGATAGTTTTCTATTTTTTATTTCTATAGCAGCAGCTGTTCTGGCTTCAATCGGGATTTACTTTTTTATCATTACCAGGATCTCGATTATTGTTCAGTCAAGGTCAGTAAAATCGGACCCCGATACTGCCCATATTTACTGGATATATAAGAGTCCGTTTTTTATCAGCCTGATGGACAGGATGTTTGTGGTTTCATCGATATTATTACTTCAGTACAACAAGCTGGTCAGTTGTGTAGTTAAAAGGCTGAATCCATCGCTTAAAGGCAAAAGGATCCTGCAGATATCCTGTGCCTTTGGAAATATTTCTGAAAAAATTGCGGAACGCTGTGCCGAGCAGGGAGCCGCGGAGTTTGTGTTGACCGACATCATGCAAAGTGAAGTGGATAATGCACAAAAGAAGCTTAAAAAGTTTGGCAAACTCTGCACTTTTCTAAAGCAGGATGCCACAAAGCTGGAATTTGAAGACCAGTCATTTGATTATGTAGTGGTGTTTTTCCTACCGCATGAGTTGCCTTTTGCTAAAAAAGGCATGCTGATTGAGGAGGCCAACAGGGTATTAAAGCCAGGCGGAAAAATTGTTTTTGGTGAATTTCACAAACCAAGATTGAAGGTCCTGGAAATCCTCGGACGAATTTATTTCTATGTCTTTGAGCCCTATGCAACTGAGATGTGGGATGAGTTTGATATTGTAAAGGCACTTGAAGAGAAGACAGGTAATCACTACATAATCGAAAAAAATACCTTTCTTTTTGATAATTTCCAGGTAGTTGCAGCTGAACGGCCACAGTTCCAGAACCAGGCCTGATATTTACCCTGGGTAATTACCTGACCCGGAATCATTCAGTGCTTGTCCGTATACTCGTCATTGAGGAGGTAGTGACTGCCTTTGCTGATGGGGTTGAGTGATGCAGCATGCACTACCAGCAAGGCAGTTTGCACAGCACTCCTGAGCTCTATCAGTTCGCGGGTCAGTTGACAGTCGCGGTAAAAAGTTTGAATTTCTTCACGTAACTCCAGCAGGATCCGGCGCGCCCTTTCCAGGCGTCTCTCAGAGCGAATAATGCCGGCATAATTCCACATGGTTTGTTGTACCAGGTTTAAATCCTGCTGTACCAGTGTGGGATCAGCCATATTACCTGGGCTTTTCCAGGGTTGGGGCTTTGGCAGGCGAAATTCCATTACAGCTATATCCCGGATATCCGCTTCGGCAGTAAATTTTGCACTGGTAAGGCACTCAAGCAGTGAAGTGCTGGCAAGGCGGTTAGCTCCGTGCAGGCCGGTACAGGCGGTTTCACCGATAGCATTCAAATTGATCACATTTGAACGGCCGTTAAGATCGGTATGCACACCGCCGCAGGAATAGTGTGCGGCAGGCACTACCGGGATTTGTGCCGTGGTTATGTCGATACCATATTCCAGGCAACTTGCATATATTGATGGAAAGCGGTCACGGATAAAATCTGCCTTTAATGCACTAAGGTCCAGGTATACACAGGGTTCTCCGCTGTTCACCAATTCTTCGTTGATTGCACGGGAAACGATATCTCGCGGAGCCAGGGAGGCTCGCGGGTGTACTTTATCCATGAATGGCTCACCGAGAGAGTTAACCAGGACAGCACCTTCCCCGCGCAAGGCTTCCGTAATCAGGAATCGCGGAGCATTTTTGGAATAAAACACGGTCGGATGAAACTGCACATATTCAAGGTCGATCAGGCGTGCACCAACACGATAGGCCATGGCCATTCCGTGTCCGACTGTGCCCGGCTGATTGGTTGTATGCTGGAAGATCTGTCCCAGTCCGCCGGTGGCAAGTATGGTTTTGCGGGCTACTATCGCCATCGGCTTACCGCTTTGTTCTGATAACACATACGCACCAAAGCAGGTCAAAGGAGCATAACGATCTTCGGGCAGGTCATTATTGTGTGACAAAGTCAGTAGGTCGATTGCGACAGCACCCTTGTTTCGGGTGATGCGCGTATTGCTATCAACACCTGCCGTAACGGCTGAAAGTATCGCCTGCCCGGTGAGGTCTTTGGCGTGGATAATCCGGCGCTTGCTATGGCCGCCTTCACGGGTCATCTCCAGTTCTCCAGCAGTTTCCCGATCAAAGGCAACCCCGAGGTCATCCAGCAGCAGTTCACGTACTGCGGCCGGGCCTTCCTGCACCAGTTGCTCAACCGCAGGCGGATTGGCGGTGTTATCACTTGCAGCCATGATATCGGCCACCAGCAGCTCCGGTTCACTGGAAGGGTCAAATATAATCCCACCCTGGGCGCGATTACTATTTGCTTCGGAAGGTTCACCCAGCGACAGCAACTGCACATCCAGCCCGGCACGGGCAGCGTGCAGCGCATAAGCTGATCCTGCGAGCCCGGAACCGATTACCAGGCAGTCTGTGTGAATGATTTTCATGGGATTTTAGTCTGCCAGTTCAAACATCTTTTCAATGCAGGCGGATGCCCGTTTACGCAAATTTTCATCCAGGGTGATGATTTTCTCCGGTTGTGGATTAAGCAGTGCATTCCGAATATTTTCCAGGGCGTTCATCTTCATGTAGGGGCACAGCCGGCAACCGCCAATAAAGTTTTTCTCCGGGTCTTCTACACTTAAACGACCGACCAGTCCGCATTCAGTGAGCATAAGGTAGTAGGGGGCATTCGTAGTCTTCACATAGGTCATCATGCCACTGGTGCTGCCGAGGTAATCGGCCAGGCCAGCCACTTCGGCTGTGCATTCAGGGTGGGCAACAACCTTCAGTCCGGGAAATCTTGTACGCGCCTCCTCAATTTGCTCGGCGCTGAATTCTTCATGTACCACGCAGGTGCCATCAGATGAGATCACTTCTTTATTAATGCCGCGTTCACTAAGTTCCTTGCGGATATTGTCAGCCATCAGCCGGTCCGGGACGAACAGGATCTGTTTTTGCGGTAATCCTGCAACGATGTTATAGACATTGCTGGAGGTGACACAGACATCTGATTCTGCTTTAACCTCGGCTGTGGAGTTTATATAACAGACGACAGCAGCTTGTGGATACAGGGCTTTCAGGCGCACAACATCTTCTCCGCTGAGCGAATCTGCCAGGCTGCAGCCTGATCGGCTATCGGGGACCACAACCAGTGCTTCAGGTGAGAGAATCTTGGCAGTTTCTGCCATAAAGACTACCCCTGCAAAAACTATCATGTCAGCTTCAGCGTTTTTGGCCATCTCGGAAAGGTAGTAGGAATCCCCCCGATAATCACTAACACCGTAAATAATTTCCGGCTCGACATAGGAATGTGCAAGAATCACCGCGTTTTTTTCCTCTTTAAGCTGATTGATTTCAAGCGTCAGCGGAGCTATTTCACGGCATGCTTCTATGTTCCACTTGCGTCCCGTGCTACAGTCAACATGCATCAACGAGATTAACAGTCTCTGGGCTTCGGTTTCGATGGGGGAATCTGGTTTATGTTCCATAACACTCACGCTCTTAAATACCGGTTTATCTTTGTTCATTGTATCAATCCCGGAAGCAGAAACACACCGCCATGGAGCTAAGGAATGAGAGTTATTTATGATTTGTAACAATTTGTAACAAATTAGATCCAGCAGAAACATTGTAGAAATAATTCTCTGAAATAATTAGCCTGCATTCAGTGTAAATGAGGTATTCAAATGAAATCCAGATTAATAAAAAAAATTATATTACCCCTTGTGACTATTTCTGCAGTCCTCGCCAGTAGCGTAGTGCTTGCTGCCAGGTATCCCGGGATACCCGCGGTGACGGATGCTGACTTCTACGACGATGGCGTACCATCAGATGAAAAAGTAGAGCTCGGCAAACAACTGTTTTTCGATAAGATATTAAGCGGTAACCTAAATGATTCATGTGCCACCTGCCACCATCCAATGGCATGGTCGGGAGATGGCCTCTCATTGCCTGTGGGTGAGGGTGGTCGTGGCCTGGGCATAACCAGGGACACCGGTGTCGGTGTTGATGCAATTCATGAGCGTGTACCACGAAATGCCCCTCCAGTCTTTAACCTGGGTGCGCGGGAATTCATTCATATGTTTGATGATGGGCGGGTGACAATAGATCCTGATCCAGAATCGATCTCTGGCTTTATTTCACCCGCGGGAAACCAGCTGCCTGCCGGACTGGATAATGTGTTGGCGGTTCAGGCTATGTTCCCGGTTACCTCCGGAGCTGAAATGGCGGGACAGGCGGGTGAAAATGACCAGGCTGATGCCGCGGCAGCCAATATCCTGGCAGGTCCGGGAGGTGTTTGGGATTTGATTGCCCAGAAGCTGCAGGAAATACCCGCATACGTGGAGATGTTCAAACAAGTTTACCCAAATGAGGTGTTTATTGCTGAAGACATTACCTATGTTCAAGCGGCTAACGCGATAGCTGCCTTTGAAGCCCGGGACTGGCGCTTCGATAACAGCCCGTTTGACCAATATCTCAGGGGTAACAGAAGGGCAATGAGTGTCAATGCCACAAAGGGCATGTTACTTTTTTACGGCAGGGCCGGATGCAGTGATTGCCATAGTGGTGCTTTCCAGACGGACCAGCAGTTCCATGCAGTAGCCATGCCGCAGATTGGCCCGGGTAAGGGTGATAACTTGCCAGGCTACAGTGATGGCCATGATGACTTTGGACGCGAACAGGTGACAGGCGATGCAAATGACCGCTATAAATTCCGTACTCCTACATTAAGGAATATTGCCCTGACCGCACCCTACGGTCATGCAGGTGCATACAACACCCTGGAAGCCATGGTTCGGCATCAGCTTGATAGCGTGGAATCACTGCATAACTATGATCAATCCCAGGCAGTTCTACCAGCTACTGGAACCGCGCTTGATGATATTGATTTTATAGTCATGAATGATGCTGTACGACGCGATGCAATCGCTGCTGCCACTGAACTGGACAGGATCAGTCTTAAAAACCGGGATGTAGATGCATTAGTTGCTTTCCTGCATGCCCTGACTGACCTTAATGCCGTTGATTTAAGACGGGATGTACCAGCAACTGTTCCCAGTGGATTACCTGTATGGGATTAGTTATTAAATTTTAAGGGTTGCCCGCGAGTGTGTGCTTCAAGTGCACATCCGCGGGCTTTTTTGTGTTGAAAATTTACGCCTGCCGCCATATCCTTGAGTGATGATCCAGCTTCCCTGTATAGAACCCGTCTTCCGACCGCCATCCGAAGCCCGCAGCCTGATAATCCAGGTCACCAACGGCTGCTCCTGGAATAATTGTACATTTTGTGAAATGTATACCCAGCCACAGAAAAAGTTCAACCATAAGCCGCAGGCAGAGATTGAAAAAGAACTGGCCGCTGTAGCGAAGATGAATATTCCGGTAAGGCGTATATTCCTCGCTGACGGGGATGCCATGACCCTGTCATTTCGCCGCCTGCAGCAGATTATGCAGGCGATTAACCATTATCTTCCAGATGTCCAACGGGTTGCTTCATATTGCCTGCCGCGCAACATTAAACATAAAACAGTCGCGGAAATGGCTGAGCTGAAGCAAATGGGGCTCAGCCTGTTTTATGTTGGCTGCGAGTCCGGTGATGACCTGGTACTGGAGCGGGTACATAAGGGCGAAAATTTCGACTCTTCATTAGCCGCGCTTGAGAAAATCAAAGCGGCCGGTGCAAAAAGTTCGGTGATGATACTGAATGGGATGGGTGGGAAACGTTACAGCGAACAACATGCAGTCAATTCAGCTCGGCTGATGAATGCAGCACAGCCGGAATACCTTTCAACCCTGGTGATTAGTTTCCCTACCGGGATTGATCGATACCAGCAAGGCTTCAAGGGTGAGTTCGAGCCCCTGGATCAGGCCGATTTATTCCAGGAAATGTATTGGTTATTGGACACGCTGGAGCTGGACTCTACGATTTTCCGGAGTGATCATGCTTCTAATTACCTGATCCTGAAAGGCACCCTGGGTAAGGATAAGGAGCGCCTGATGCAAATAGTACGAGCGGCACTCGAACAGCCCGGATCAGTTCAATTACGGCCGGAGTGGATGCGCGGATTATGATTTCAGTACAGAAGCCAGTCCGTGTTTTCCGTCATACCAACTGCAGCAACAGGGGTCACCTGTGCCATTTTCTAGAAAAACATGAGGTACCCTATGAAATTGCCTGTGTAGGTTGTGAAGAGGGTGCCAGCATGGCAGTACCCGCTTCCCTTGATGATGTTTCCGGGTTGATTTTCATGGGTGGGCCGGGCGATGTAAATTCATCATTAGCCTGGATGCAAAAAGAAATTGAGTTAATCCAGCGGGCAGTTGAGTATGGAACACCTGTCATGGGAGTGTGCCTGGGAGCACAGATGATTAGTAAAGCCCTGGGCGGAGAAGTCAGCAGTGATTATGAGTTGGAGGTTGGCTGGCACAAGGTCGAACCGGTTGTGGGTTCAGATGATCACTTCTGGTTCCAGGGCCTGCCAACACCCCTGGAAGTGTTTCAATGGCATGCGCATGATTTCACCTTGCCACCCGGAGCTATCTCGCTACTAAGCAGCCGCTGTACGCCCCATCAGGCATTTTCATTAGGTAATATACTGGCTATGCAGTTTCATATGGAAATCACTGTTGAAACGGTTCGCCGGCTTCGTCAACAGTATGCAGGGGATATGAATACAGCATCATCCTGCGTGCAGGATGCCAGTGAAATGTGCCAAAACCTGGATGCTCGTGTGGAGCAATTGCACCGGAATGCAGATTTGATTTATTTGAAATGGCTGCAGCAACTCTGATAGTCTGTACCTTCTATTTGTAACTGAAAGCTGTTGGGGTTTTTTATCCCGGCTTAAAGAGTTGATGCTTAATCTAAAATTGAGGGGTAAATAATGATTGGCAATATTGGATTAATTGCTGGGCTGGCATTACTTATCTTTTTGGCCCTTCGTGGCACCAATATACTTTTTTCATCATTACTGGCATCACTCGTAATTGTGGTCACAAACCAGCTGCCCCTGGCAGCCAGTTTCACAGAATACTATCCCTTCGGACCATTGGGAGCTTTTACCTTTGCCGGCAAGTTCTTCCTGTTATTTGCCTGCGGTGCCATGTTCGGTAATGTAATTGGCAAAAGCCATGCAGCCAGCAGCATTGCCATAGCTTTGGCCAACAAACTGGGTCCCCATCGAGTTTTATGGATTGTGACCCTCAGTTGTGCCTTGCTTACCTATGGTGGTGTGGTTGTGTTCGTGGTGATATTTTCGATCTACCCCCTGGGTTTAAAATTGGCCGAACAGGCAAATATACCTAAACGCCTGCTGGTAGCTGCGATGGCATTGGGTGCCGGTACTTTTACCCTCTCGGCGATGCCGGGTACACCCTCGATACAAAATGTTATTCCAACCGTGGTCCTCGGGACAGACCTGTTTGCTGGAGCTTTCCTGGGTATATTCGGTGGGATGATAATGTTCGTGCTGGGGATCTGGTACCTGGAGCGTCAACGTATCAGCAGCCATGCTAGTGGTGAGGTTTTTATTCCTTCACCATCAGATCAGCTTTTACCTGCAGACGGAGACCCGTTAATTGAACATAATGACTACCCAGACTGGAAGCTTGCCCTGCTGCCTATCCTCATTGTGCTTTCTGCTATTCTTGCGCCGCGAATTATCAAAGGCATCGCCAGCGAAGCTGTAACTACGGCTGACAGCGCGTTTTACCAACTGGTTAACTTTGCCAGCAGCCAGGTGATTCTCTGGCCCAGTATTGCCCTCTTTTTTGGCAGTATTATTGCCCTCATCCTGTTTCCGGCTGTACGTTACCAGCCTTTAAAGGTGATGGGTGATGGTGTCATGAACTCCATATTGCCGCTGATCAGTACCGCAGTAGTTATCGGCTTTGGCGGGGTGGTTGTGCATACCGCAGGTTTTGGGCAATTTTCCAACTTTGTATTAAATCTGGATATGCCTCCCTTATTATCAATGTTTGCTGCGGTCAACCTGAATTCCGCACTGGTTGGTTCAGCCAGTGGCGGACTGCAGATATTCATGCAGACCATGGCGCCGGATTACCTGGCAATGGGTATATCGCCTGGCGTCCTGCATCGGCTGGCGGCCATGTCGAGTGGCGGCTTTGACTCCCTGCCTCATTGCGGTGCGATTATTGCACTGCTAACCGTGACTGGAATGACCCATAAGCAAGCCTACAAAGACATTGGGATTATTACTGTAGTGATTCCGGTTATTGCCACACTCTCAACAATTGCAGTGGTCAGTATTATATAAGCTTCCTTACTGCAGGCGTTCAAGGTATAGAGGAAATTCAATGAATTTGCTGGAAGTGTTATGCAATTAACAGTTGCAGGTTTGTAGCTGTTGCGGTTATTTTTTCATTTAAATAAAATACGCCATTAACTCATTAACTCATTAACAAAAACTAATTACTACAGTATTTACCCGAGGGGTCACTATCAAACTACCTACAAATATTTCTATATTTTTACTCCTGCTGTTTGGATGGATTCAGTGCTCTGCCCAGGATATTGAGCCACGTCGCTGGGCACAGATGCCTACAGGTCTTAATTTCGCAGGTGTTGGCATTGGCCATATTGAAGGCGATATCTTTTTTGATCCCCTGTTGCTGGTGGAGAATGCGGAATTTGATATGGAAGTGCTGGGCCTGGTTTACGTACGTTCATTCGGCTTGTTCGGAAAAAGTGCCCGGGTGGATTTAAACCTGCCTTATCTTGCCGGACGCTGGGAAGGTACCGTTGATAGTGAGTTAGTTGATTTCCGCAGGCGTGGGCTGGGCGATGCCAGGCTACGGCTCTCGGTGCTGCTTTATGGAGGACCAGCTGTAACGAAGGCAGAATTTGCAAAAAGCAAAAAAAGTAACACGGTTGTAGGAGCGGCTATTTCAGTATCCATGCCGACAGGAGAATACAGCAGTGACAGGCTGATTAATCTTGGCAGCAACCGTTGGGTGGTACGACCACAGCTGGGAGTTACCCATACCCGAGGGAAATGGGTTGGTGAATTAACGGGTTCGGTATTCCTGTATGGAGACAATGACGAATTCTGGAAGCAAACTGTACTCGAAACCGATCCGTTACTGGCACTTCAGGCGCATTTAATCTATACCTTCCGTCCAGGGCTTTGGGCCGCTGGCGGAATTGCTTATGGTTGGGGTGGTGAAGCCATTGTTAATAATATTTCTAAAAATAATATTTCCGGTAACCTGTTAACAGCTTTAAGTTTTGGTTATCCCCTGAGCCGTACGCAAGGGATTAAATTGACTTTGCTGACGGGGCGGACCCAGAAATCCACCGGTGTAGATATTAATAGCCTGATTTTTTCTTATTCTTTGATGTTCTAAGCCGCCAGGCTATCGTATCAGGAACTAATTTTGATGATGAAGAAAATCTGCAGTTGGATCAGGAAGATAAGTCGCACCGCTGTTTTACTGTCTTTAATGGTGCTGTACCTGTTGATAATCCTGGTGATGTTTCCTGCATTTGCGACAGAAGCTTATGTCTCGCCCCTGGATTTGCTGTTTCACTACAGCCCCGACCAGGCCTATGCTTTGATTGAGTCATACGGAGCTGAAGTCCGCCATTCTTATGTGGTCAGTACACTGACACTGGATGTCATTTATCCGCTCACATACAGTTTGTTGTTTTCAGTCTGGCTGTCAATGCTGCTTAAGGGGCAGGGTCGTTTTAACTGCGCCGTTATTATGCTGCCTTTTGTGATTCTCCTGTTTGATTTGCTGGAGAACAGTGGCATTGTGATTATGCTGCTTAATTATCCACAACGCCTGGATATCATTGCCCAACTGACATCCATGGCGACCTCGATAAAGTGGATTTTTGCAGTAGCAGTTATATTGCTGACTTTATGCTTATCCTTGCTGCGACTGTTTCAGTATTTGCTCCGAAATAAATCAAAGCATCCCTAGCAGCCTGTCGGATTTAACATGACCTGCTTTCCCTCGCTACGATCGGTCAAACCCGTCAGGCTCCTAGTTTACGAAACGCTTTAACCCTGATGGAGTAAACAGGCTGTCCTTGACTGGATCACCATTGAATTCGTTTTTGGTGCGGCGTGCATTTTGCAGGCCCATTACAGTGTACTGTTGTTTTTGCAGGTCATGAAATACATTGATCACGGGGAATATCCCGGGCAAATCAGCAAATAGTTTCGGATAGGAAAGGCTGACCCGCCATATATCACCCGCTTTGTCATATTGATCGGCAATTACAACTTGCCAGCTGTCTTCGTCGAGGTAAAAATCACGCCGTGAATAGACATGTCGCCATTCTTTTTTCAGGGTGGCTCGAATAACCCAGACCCGGTGGAGTTCATAACGGGTATATTCCGGATTGATGTGGTGTTTTTGAAGCAGGCCTTTGTATTTCAACTTCTTATTGCTAAGTTTTTCATTATTATAGGGAATATAAATTTCCCTTTTTTCCAGGAGTTCCCAGTTAAAGCGATCTGGGGAACCGTTTACCAGGTCGGTATCATCAGCTGTTCGCAATGAATCAGCGATCTGGATTGGGGTGTCATAGGCAATGTTTGGAGCCCTGATGGTGCGCCGGCGACCTTTATCCCAAAGCCATGCGGAACGTACGTTATTGAGTTGATCCAGCGGCTCCAGTACGAGTACACCATTGCCTGATTTTGATGCGGGTGCGGTAACGCGCGATACCAGCGAAATAAAGTTTACACTTTCATTGCCTTGATTATAAGAATCAAAACGGACGACGGATTTCCTGGTAATTAATGAATATTTTCCATTTTTCAATATAACTGCATCACTGGCAGTGTTCTTAACCTGCCTTCCACGCCAGCGGCCGATGTGGTTGAAGTAAACTTCAAGGGCTGATTGCGGAACAGGGAAGGGTATACCTGCCAGGGCATGAATAAAGCCGCTTTCATCGCTATTGAGGTTGGCGGTAAGTGCATTTTTGTAGGTGTTCTCAAATACATCACCAGGGGCAGTAAAGGTCCGCTGGCTTGGATATACGGGCATCTGAAAGCTTTCAGGATAGCGTTCAAAGAGAGCAATTTGCCCGGTGCTTAGATTATCCTTGTACTCGGTGTAATTTTGCCCGTTAATCAGATAAAGCGGTTGCTGGTTTTCGATGAATGCCGTTTTATCTTTCCACCCCGGAATAAGCCCGTCATTACCAGCACGAACTGCACCGAAAGGGGTTAACTCCTGCTCTAACAGCTGTTGATTATCAGGGCTTACTTTCGCAGATACTGTGTTACTTAAAAGAAGAATTATTAATGAAACTAGAATTTTTGCCAATGGAGTTGTTCCTTTGATTTACTTTAATTTATAGAAAAAATACTGTTCTAAGCCTAAGGCTCGTATTCAGGCAGGACTCTGAAACCAGGCTGTCTGTCTTACCTGATAATGGACTTGTAAAAACTGTTTACATAATCCACCCATTTAGCCGGACTGCCTAATTGGCAAAAATGACCCAGGCCTTCCATGATGGTAAGTGTAGCATCCCTGCATATATGCTCTTTTAAATAATAGGCCATTTCTATTTTAGCAACGGCATCGTCGTTACCCCAACACAGATGTACAGGCAGGCTTGTCTGTGCCAGTGCCGGTAACCATCGGCTTTTTTCAAAACGCTTGCGATCGTTTAAATACTGAATCGTCAGGTAGGCTTTTTTATGCCCATCTTCCAAAGCATTTATTTCCCAGAGCATATCAATTTCGCCTGTAGTCAGATTATTGTTGCCGTGGGCGCTTCTAAGCTGCTGGCTAAAAATCTTGAATGTAGTAGCATTTCTCAGGAAATATCCGTATCTCGACAATAACAGTTTTTGTATGCTTCTCAGTTGAGCTAACTCAAGTACCATACTGCCATTGGTGAAAGTGAAGCTTTGTATGCCATCACTAAACCAGGCTGGCATTAACTGGTTTTCATGCCGGGCAAGTATTTCGGTGGCTACGCTGGTACCCATGTCGTGGGAAAGAATGTGGCAGCCTTTAACTGCAAAGTGTTTGCAGACAGCAAAAACAGTATCTGCCTGTTCAAATAAAGAGTAACTGTAGTTTTCCGTTGGTTTGTCGCTTAAGCCATATCCGAGCATGTCAAAAAGAATGATACGCTCGAACGTATTCATCATCCCATCAACTATGGCATGGTAGGAGTAGGAAGATTCTGGAAATCCGTGGATTAACAGTAAGGTTTTTTCCGCGACAGCTTTCGGGTTACCAACCTGTTTGACAAACACCTTGTGACTAAAGGGTCCAAAATTTATACGCTCTCCATCGGATTTCCAGGCCGCTAATTTTGCTGACATCATGGTTTAAATAATCTCTAATTCATGCGTGAATGCATATCGTTAGTCTAACTTAATGACAACTCCACAAACTGGTCCAGTAAAGGAAAATATAATGCTGCCCTGACCGGCCGGCTATCAGACAGTTGCATGGCATTTTTATAAGTTTGTAATTGCTGGTGATAGCGTTTTGCTTCTTGCTCCAGGAAAACATCAAGGTCACCGCCTTTATGGCTGGATGTTTTATAGTCAATAATCCAGCGTTCTCCTTCGGCAATAAAAGTACGATCGAGGACTATACGTTTAGGTTTATCCTCAACCAGGGTGGTGATTTCGTATTCACAATGTGCATCTTCATGGTTTCTGAGTAGCCATTGTCCTTTTTCTGATAGCAGGCAAATATTAATGGCTTCCGCCACCCGACTGAGGATATTATCTGCTTTCTCAGCGATTACACCCTCTCCGGCTAGTTGGTGACGACACCAGTTTTCGCGTTTTTTAAAGCCGTTGGTGTTGTTCCATTGAATGATGCCGATTTCCCCGATTTGCTGCAACAGTCGGTGTACAAGCTCACCCGTTCGACGGGCATCCTGCCCTGCCCAGTTAAACTCGATGTAGTCACTGCTTTCCAGTGGTTCCTGCAAGCCTGTAGTGACTGAGCAGGGTGTTGCTGGAATTTGCCAGTTATACCCAAGCCGCCGGTATTGTTGGGGCAGGGCGGGTGATTCAACACTGCTCCCTGGTTCAGGCCCATCTGTTGCTGCCGTTGCATCTTCTGTCCTGTTTTCCTCTAGCCTGTTAATTGCCTGGTTTATCAGCGGTATTTGTTCAGCCTTTAATACATCCCATAAACGTCCGAGCAAGCTGTTTGGGTTGGCATTGATTTCATCCCTTGCGTTGGGCTTGATGCACGCAAAGAGGTATAGACTGTGGATGGCGCGTGTCGCAGCAACGTAGAGCAGTCGACCGTCTTCCAGGATTTTTCGTTGTTTCTCGATGCCTGAGATAAATTCGATCAGGTCACCGGCTGTTTTATTCATTTCCTTATCGGCACTATTCCGCATGGGTGAGAGGACTATACCCTCTGGATGATTTGCTGGGTCGGCTAATTCAAACCAGTGCAGGAGTTTTCCCTGGTCGCTACCAGGTTTTCGGTTTAATCCCGGCAGGATAACGCTATCAAACTGCAGGCCTTTAGCTGAGTAAATAGTAGTGATTAGTAATTTATTGCCGCTTTGGGAATCCGCTTGAGCGTATAAATTGTCCATGCGCTGGTTAATACTGTCACGGTCAATAGATAAGCCTTCGGCTTCCATTGATGTTAGCAACTTGAAGTAAGTTGTGGCATCTTCAAGTTCGCTGTCCTTGCCAATGCAGGCAGGCCCGCCCAGTTTTATCCAGGCTGATTCTATCAACAAGCGAATGGACCGCCTGCCGCGGTATACCAGTGCTTGCTCCAATACGGGCAATACCCGCTGCAGGCGCTGTCGACCCTCAGGACCCAAATGTCCTCCCCGGGAATTCAGGCTGTCAAAGATAGTGGTTTTATACTCGGCATTTACAAGCTCATCAAGATCGTTCAGGTCGAGCCCGATAAAAGGTGTGCGCAGTGTTGCCAGCCAGGCCAGGCGGTCGGCGGGTTGATTTAATGCCAGGGTCAATGAAACCAGGTCCTGGATTAGGGGCGTGTCTTTTAACGGGGTGAAATCAATGGCCTGGTAGCTTAGGTTTTCCTGCTCGAGGGCGGCAATAATTTCACTTGCATGATTGCGGGCACGAACCAGGATGGCGATAGTATCTTCGGGGGGAGACTGGCGAATTACTTCGATAACCTGACGGGCTTCTTCCACATAATCGTTTTCCGGCAGGATTTGGCAGAGGACTTCACCATTGACCGGCACGTTCGGCCGGGTATCGGCACTGGCATAGCTTACAGCGCCGTTAATGGGGTCGTCTTCAGCCGGCATAACTTCTGGAAATGCCCGGTTTACCCAGTTTAGGATGACTTGGGTAGAGCGAAAATTCACACTTAGCCGCAGAGGCTGCAGCCTGATATGCGTGAGCAGGTTTCCAGCCCAGGCCTGGATAAACAGGCTGACTTCTGCCTTGCGGAAACGGTAGATTGACTGCATAGGATCGCCTACCAGGAAGAGTGTTCGGCCATCACCATCACACCAGCCCCCGGTGAGTTGATTCAGCAGGCGAACCTGGACGCTGGAAGTATCCTGGAACTCATCTACTAACAAATGCTGGATGCGGTAGTCAAGACGTAGGGCAAGGTCGCTGGGAGCATCATCGTGGCCGAGTGATTCGATTGCGCGAGCCACTATTTCACTGTAATCCAGTTCCCCGGACTCTGCCATGACCAGTTTCCATTCAGCAGCTGCACGCAGCAGGATACGCATCAGTGATTCAAGTGAAGCCCAGTCGGTATCAGAATATCCCGGTCGTGGCAGCGTACGGACCCGGTTAAATTGAGCATTCAGCTCATTACTGAGTTGCTTCACCAGGCCAGTGTATTCGTTTTTCCAGGATTGACGCCGCAGTTTTTCTTCACCCTTGGCAGTAGAGGGTGCAGGAAACCCTGAAGCGGCATTGACAACCTTAATCCATGTGCCGCCTTTGGTTAGCAGGGTGGAAATCATAGTCCGCCAGTGAGGCAATGATTCCGCACTGATGGGCAGGTCAAGGTAGTTGCAATTAAAGCCGCCGCAGGCATTCAGCAGTGCTTCCAGCTCAGCTTTATTCTGAGGCGAATTAGAGAGGGCATAGTTATACAGGGGCGGAAGTTTTTCCAGTAGGTCGTCTGGAATGTTAGCGCGAATTTCCTGCAACTGTGATTCCACCAGGAAGCGCAGCGCATACTCGAGTCCCTGGCGATCAAAGCTGCCGTCGTCCAGGCGTGCATCCAGTAAGTGTTGCAGCCATTGTTCACGATTTTCCAACATTCCGGTAAGCAGTTTTACCAGGCGGTCGTATTGATTGTCATAGCGTTCTAGTACACGAACGACATCGGCTTTCAATTCATCGTTTTCACTTTCAATGCTTGCCATGGTGCGGGTGGCCGCCTGGTGGTAGAGTGCCTGGCTGTCGTCAGCGATTTGATGGCTGCCGCCCAGCCCGGAGAGGATCGGCAGTTGCCGGGCCAGTTCACTGCAGAGGCCATCGATGGTGCGGATGCGCAGGCGACTCGGTTGTTCTAACAAGTTCCAGTCGCGTGAATCACTGACTTTGAGGACTTTAAGGGCAAGTTCACGACTGATTTTCTCATGTTCTTGCAGGTCTTCAATCGGTTTCCCGGGGTTGGCCGCATCCTGCAGGTGCTTGAGTAAACGAAAACGCATTTCTGCTGCGGCTTTGCGGGTAAAGGTAATTGCAACGACTTCTTCAGGATTTTCTGAACGCGCCAGCAAGCCGAGCATGCGCTGGCTTAGTAGCTCTGTTTTTCCTGATCCGGCCGGAGCCTGGACAATATAAGAATGCCGGGGATCACGTGCGAGATCTCGTTGTTTCCAGTCAACTGGGCGGCTCATATTGATGTCCCTGCTGTTTGATATTGCTGTTGCTGTTCAAGTTCGCGGATACGGCACAGGGGCTGTAGCTCACAGTAACTATTTTCGCAGGTGCGCGATCCATGTTTTGGATCAATGGCTGCTTCTCCGGCGAGAAATTCCTTCATTAGCCGGTGGATGGTATGCCGCCAGTTATCTATAGTTTCCGGTAGCTGCCTGCAGGCCTCCTGTAGATCGCCTTTTCTTTTCGGCGGCAAGTTGGGCAGGATACCTTCACGGTTAACCACACCCTTGAAGCAGGATTCTCCATCCCGGATAACCGCAAACACCACCCCGGCAGGAGTCTCCGGTTTGCCCTCAGGGTCATTGTCCTGTTCGCTGATGGCGTAAAGCGGAAGTTGCGGGTCTTCGGGACGCTCACTGAACCATTTTTTTGGATCAACTTTGCCAGTCTTATAATCAATAATGACTTTTTCCCCATTCATCAGCTGATCAATTCGATCAATGTATAAACGAATTTCCTGACCCTTAATTAACGGGGTTCTTTTTTCTTCGAAGCTGATGACTTCAAAATCTTCACGCTGTTTTTCCAGTTCCAGCCAGACCAGGACCTGGCGTTGAATTCGGTTGGCTTCAACTTCCCGGAAAGCGGGGCGCTGGTTAAGGCCACGATCATTGGCGGTGACCCGGTCAACATGCAGGCGCAGGCGTTGTGACAGGTTATCGGGATCAAGTGCCAGCAGGGCTGACTGGGTACGGGTTTCTTTCCAGAACAGCTCAAGGACTTCATGCAGCAGGCTACCGTGCAGGCGTGGATCAATACCATCAGCCGGGGTGTTAAGCCCATCGGCAATCAGGCGATTCTCGGCAAAGGCACGAAAAGGGCAGAGGGCCTGGTGTTTCAGGATAGTACTGCCGCCTTTTGCCGGCCGTTGGCCGAGTGGCTCTGGCATCTGCAGGTTTTCCCATTTGGGACTGTCCGATTTTGCTACGGTAATGGCCCAGTTGTCACCAGGCCAGACTGGAACCTGTTCCGTATTTTTAATCGATTGTATATTGAGTAATGGACTGGGAAGGACTTCCTCACCGTCAAGCATGCCGGGGTAACTGAAAATAGTATCAGCGGCTGTATCGAGTAAACGCTGGCTCAGTACCCGTGCGACTTTGAGTTCACGCTGTGGACTGGAATGCGGTAACCTGGCGGCCTGTTGCAATTTTCCCGGAATAAAGGGGTTGGGCCGGGCATTGGGCGGCCAGTTTCCTGCATGCAGTCCCAGCACCCAGAGGTGGTCGAAGCGCAGGCCGTTTATTTCATACAGGCCGAGTACCTGTATATTGGCTGCAGGAGATTTTGGCTGGTAAATTTTTTCCATGCAGATTTGACGAAGCAGGCTGATAGCTTTACTGAAATTGAGCTTTGGTAGGGTGGCATCAAGTGATGCCAGTTCAGCCAATGCTTCTGCCCATGCAGCTAATGTTTGCCAGTTCCGCGATTGTTCTTCTGCCTCATTGTGGCTTTCCCCTGCTGTACCGGGATCTGATGTGTCGGGATCGGCCATCGGCCAGCCAAGGCTTACGAGTAATTTATCCAGGCTTTGAGCCCATGCTGAGGCTATTTTTGTATGCCCGTTATTGTCTTGAAAGCTGATTAATTTATTCAGGACTTTAACCAGTTCAGGACTGCTCCAGGGGCTGGCTTGCCTTTCATCCGCAGCTATCGGCTGGCCGTCAGGGTCTTTGTCCCGGATCTGTGCCTGATAACGTACTTCAGTCAGTTTGATTTGACGCGGGTAAACTTCACGTAATTGTTTTTCGAGCAAAGCACGTGAACTGCGTTCAGTGGTTCCCCCGTTTAGCCACGGCGACCGAAGTACACGCCCTACGGCGTCTATCTCAAGGCGGTGGCTGAGCAGTTGCAGCAAGTCAAACGCTGCTGTAATCATTGCTGTGCGGGCCAGGGGTATGCCCATGGATATATTCCATGGTTTGATATCGTCCATCCATGCACCGGGGCGTAAAATATCACCTAACTGCTGTTCAACTTCTGCCCGGCGTGCCTGCAGGTCAGGGACAACGATGGCAATGCTTGCCTGTGGGTTTTTTTCCAGCCAATATCGAGCCCAACGTGCCATTTGCTCCAGTTCAGATTTGCTGTCTTCAGCCTCGAACAATACCAATTTGTTGTTGGCCGTTACTATGCTGAGATTGCTAATGCAGACAGTCGACTCATCCAGTGCATCCAGCAAGGAAATCTGGGCAGGGTTGAATTCATCAAAACCCAGCAGGTCAATATTTTCCTTTATTTCGAGTTGCTTGTTCAATAACGCCTGGCAGAGCAGGAGCGTTCGGTCTTCAGCTGCCAGCCAGCCATCTTTAATGCACAGTTGCTCGAATATACCGTTCCAGTGATGGAAGGCCGAGTGGTTTTCGTTTTCCTCACCCAGCCAGCTGAAGTCGCTAAGATCAACGCCCCATGTTTTGACCAGGCTACGGGTTTCCTTCAGCTGGTTTGCGAGTGATTCCGGGCGCAGCAGGGTCTCTGCACGTTTATCCTGCTTTAGTACCTGCTCCCACAGGCTGGTAATTTGCCGTGGGTTGGGAACAGCACGATTTGTACCCTCAGCACCAGCAAGGGTGGCAGTTACCCAAAGCCTGTCAAGCCACAAATTCCAGGAAAGAATATCGGCAGTCTGCCATTGGCTATCACCCCGGTATAGCCGCCATTGATTGTAACGACTCTCGAGGATGCGAGATAAGCGACTGTTACCGGTGACCAGTGTATGGCCGGATTGCAGGCGGCTGAAAATAGCGTCGTAGTCAAGTGTCTGCTGTGTATAGCTGGGGCTGGTTTCTAGCATTCCACCATCATACCGGCTGGGTTCTCAAAAGTTGAGAAAATTCTGCATAGATTAACCAGCAGCCTGACCGGGCAGGTTTGTTAGGTCGCTAACGCCTACGCTGCGACCAGTCACAGCAATTAAGGGGGGTAGTATAATTCTAGGCATCTTCAGTCTCAGCCTTACGAATAAGGTTAAAGAACCAGCTTACAAGTAGCGCAAAGCCAACCAGCCCAGCCAGCATTGCAAACATCTCATTGCCAGCCCAGTCTGTACCGATACCAGCGGGTTTCCTGCCCTGGATAAAGGCTGCAGCGGCAATGCCTACCCCCAGCAAGCCTTCACCACCAACGAAACCACTACCGAGTAATACGCCGCGTTCACGGCGGTTTTCCAGTTGCTTTTTGGATTTGGTTTTTCTTTCAAAATAATACCGAATCAGACCACCGAGGAAGATTGGGGTCATGGTGGAAACCGGCAGGTAGACACCAACAGCAAAGGGTAGTGATGGAATCTTGAACAGCTCGCAGCCTATGGCAATGCTGGCACCAATAGCAACCAGGGCCCAGGGAAGGTTCTGGTCCAGTACGCCATCAATAACAAGCTTCATTAAGGTTGCTTGCGGGGCAGGGAGTTCCTGTGAACCAAAACCAAAGGTTTCTGCCAGCAGTAATACTGCCATGGCCACAAAGGCTGCTGAGGTTAGAACCCCGATAAGCTCTGCTATTTGTTGTTTTTTTGGAGTTGCCCCGAGCAGGAAACCACTTTTAAGATCTTGTGAGGTATCGCCAGATATGGAAGCGGCAATCGCGACCACGCAACCAACAATTAATGTCCCCGCTTTACCTGCGCTATCGGTCCAGCCCATAGCCAGGAATATTGTTGCAGTACCTAGCAACGCAGCAATTGTCATACCGCTGGTTGGGTTGGAAGTGACGCCAACCAGGCCGACGATTCTGGCAGCTACGGTGACAAAGAAAAACGCAAAGACAGTGACTGCCAGGGCGGCAATAATTCGGGTATCGACTCCACCAACTGCGCCAAATGCTTGCGGGACAAAGGTTAAGACCAGAAATATTACCAGAATACCGGAAGCTACAAATTTCAAGGGCAGATCCTGGCTGGTTCGGGCTTTTGCTTTGCCGCCATCACCTATATGCCTGGCGCTGGCCTTAAAGCTTTCTATCATTAATGGAATGGTTCTGATTAAAGTGATGATACCGGCTGTAGCTACAGCTCCAGCACCTATATACCTGACATAGCGAGTCCAGATTTGACTGGCGGGCATATCTTTAATTAAATTTATAGTCTCCGGGTACAGGGGAGTAGTGCTGCTATCTCCCCAGTAAGCAATGGCTGGAATTATCAACAAGGCTGACAATAAGCCGCCACCGACCATAATTGAAGCGATGCGTGGTCCTAGAATGTAACCCACGCCGAAAAGTGCAGGGGATAAATCGACCCCCAGGCTGGCCTTTTTGATAAATGGGAGGTTAAAGCTGGCATGCGATGGAATTATTTTCAGCCATGAAGTCATGGCCTTGAATAAGGCAGCCACCCCCATGGAGATAAATATAAATTTAGCTTTATTGCCACTCTGTTCATTGGCAACCAGCACTTCAGCACAGGCCGTGCCTTCAGGGTAGGGTAATTTGCCATGCTCTTTTTCGATCAGAAATTTGCGTAAGGGAATCATAAACAAGATCCCTAACAAGCCACCACACATCGCCAGAATTGTCATTTGCAGCAAATCTGGTGCCATACCCCACATAAATAAGGCTGGTAGGGTGAAAATTACTCCACTGGCAACCGAACTGGATGCAGAACCGGTGGTTTGGGCGATATTGGTTTCCAGAATGGTGTTGTTAATGCCGGCTTTTGATAACAACTTAAATACCGCGACCGACATGACTGCCACGGGAATAGATGTACTGATCGTAAGTCCTGCCCGCAGTCCTAGATAGGCATTTGCGGCTCCGAAAATGATTCCAAATAAAATCCCAAGGGCAACCGCCTTGAAAGTGAATTCGGCTATGTTTTCTTCTGCGGAAATATATGGACTGTATGTTTCTCCCTCTTTTAATTCAACATAGGCGTTAGGGTCAAGACCGGTCTTTTTGCTCAAGCTGTACTCCTTAGTTCTTCTGATTTTGAGTTTTAATTTTCATATTAGATGCATGTAGGGTAGTGGCTTGTCAACTAGAAAAGCAGGCAGGAAGAACCCGTTCAGGTGCTAAATTAATGCTACTTGTGGCCGGCATTATTGTTGTTTCTGCCTGCGCTGATAGTGTGGGTTCTCGGTAAAGATGCAGTGATGCAGTGTATATGCTGCCAGGATTAGCAGCAGTAAAAAAACATGATGAATGCGTACTTGGTTTCCATAAAACCTGAAAATTTCAAGCTGCCGGGAAGATCAGTGAGGGTATCACCCGAACTTAGATAAAGTACTGGAAAAACGCTAACATACGGGCAATCATTTATCTGGACTGCAGTTGACCCCGGTCAACATACCAGATGCTAACAAGCGTATGTTGGTGCTGTAGGTGAACCCGGTCCCCCGGGTTCATCATTTCTTTGTATGTATACAGGGAGTTGTAGTTATGTGGATTAAAAAATTAATCTTTGCCATCATCTTTTCACTGATTTTATCTG
>JADFVZ010000138.1 GCA_015222805.1 Pseudomonadota bacterium | reverse complement strand
TTATTGACTGTCCAGTTGCCCTCGGCCAGGATGGCTTCGGCTCCCACTTTCAAAATACCGGAGGGATGCCCGAAGGTGACGGCATTATGCTTGCCGCCGCCGCTGGCCAGGTTGACCAGGGTTCCCGGAATCGCTACTGCAGTACCAATAGCTACGGCTGCTGTGCCCATCATTGCGTGATGGAGTTTACCCATCGACAAAGCACGTACATTCAAGTCAATATCTGCGGCCCTGACCTGTTTGCCGCTGGAGGATGTGTAGTCCCTGGGTTTGGCTACAAAGGCTACTTTCGGCGTGTGCTGTCGACTAGCTGCTGCTGCCACATTTTCTATCAGGCCCATGCGTACTGCAGCACAGGCGCGGATGGTTTCGAACATGGTTAGCGCTTTATCGTCGTTGTTAATGGCTTCCTGCAGCTCGATGCCTGTATAGCCAATATCTTCCGCATTTAAAAATACAGTCGGGATGCCGGCATTTATCATGGTGGCCTTGAAAGTACCGACACCAGGGACCTCAAGGTCATCAACCAGATTGCCGGTTGGAAACATGGCATCAGCTGCATCCACTGGGCGCATGAACTCTACCTGGACTTCGGCTGCCGGAAAGGTAACTCCATCGAGTTCAAAGTCACCGGTTTCCTGCACTTCTCCATTGGTGATTGGAACATGGGCAATAATGGTTTTCTCGATATTGGCCTGCCAGATACGTACCACTGCAATGCCGTTTTCCGGTATGCGTTCGGCTTCCACCAGGCCGTTACTGATGGCGAAAGATCCTACCGCTGCGGTAAGGTTGCCGCAATTACCACTCCAGTCAACAAATGCCTTGTCGATAGATACCTGTCCAAAAAGATAATTAACATCGTGATCAGGCCGCTCGCTTTTAGATAGAATGACGGCTTTGCTGGTACTGGATGTCGCAGCCCCCATGCCATCGGTTTGCTTGCCGTAAGGATCAGGGCTGCCGATCACCCGCAGCAATAAGGCATCACGTGCAGCGCCTGCAACCCTGGCAGGTTCCGGCAGGTCCCGAAGGCTGAAAAATACACCTTTACTGGTACCGCCGCGCATATAGGTGGCAGGAATTTTAATTTGGGGGCAGTGTGTCATAAGTATCTTCTATCAGTTCCTTTATGCCGAGCCAGACTCAAGGAAGTCCTGGGCAAAGCGTTGTAATACACCGCCGGCCTGGTAGATGGAAACTTCCTCTGCGGTATCGAGACGACAGGTCATCGGTACTTCTATACGCTCACCGTTGGCACGATTGATCGCTAATACGAGCGTCGCAGCTGGTGCCGGCTTACCGATCACATCATAGGTTTCGGTTCCATCAATTTTCAGGGTTTTGCGATCGGTGCCCGTTTTGAATTCCAGCGGTAATACACCCATTCCGAGCAGGTTAGTCCTGTGAATGCGCTCAAAACCTTCTGCGGCGATCACTTCCACACCCGCCAGGCGAACACCTTTTGCTGCCCAGTCCCTGGATGAACCCTGGCCATAATCAGCACCGGCAACAATAATTAAAGCTTGCTTGCGTTGCATATAGGTTTCAATTGCCTCCCACATGCGCATGACCTTGCCTTCAGGCTCAACCCGAGCCAGTGAACCCTGCTTGACTTCGCCGTTTTCGATGACCATTTCGTTCATCAGTTTGGGATTGGCGAAAGTGGCTCGCTGGGCGGTGAGGTGGTCACCTCGATGGGTTGCATAGGAGTTAAAGTCTTCCTCGGGCAGCCCCATTTTATGCAGGTAAGCGCCAGCTGCACTATCTAGCATAATGGCATTTGAGGGTGATAAATGGTCTGTGGTGATGTTGTCCGGTAACACGGCCAGGGGGCGCATACCCTTCATCGTCCGTTCACCGGCCAGTGCACCCTCCCAGTATGGGGGGCGGCGGATATAGGTGCTTTGCGGACGCCAGTTATACAGCGGATCTGCCTGTTTACCGGTATCAACCCTTAGTTTGAACATTGGGTTGTAGACCGCACGGAACTGTTCGGGCTTCACACAGGCACTAACAATTTCATCAATTTCTTCATCAGACGGCCAGATATCTTTCAGCTTTACGGGGTTGCCCTGTTGATCGTTGCCGAGCACGCCGTTCTCGATATCAAAGCGAATGGTACCGGCAATGGCATAAGCTACGACCAGTGGTGGTGAGGCGAGAAAGGCCTGTTTTGCATAGGGATGGATGCGTCCATCGAAATTACGGTTGCCGGATAGAACAGCAGTAGTGTAGAGATCACGCTCAACCACTTCTTTTTGAATCAGCGGATCCAGTGCACCGCTCATGCCATTACAGGTCGTACAGGCAAAGCCGACGATACCAAAACCGAGCTTTTCAAGTTCTGCTAATAAATTGGCATCCTGCAGGTAAAGGCGTACGGCTTTAGAACCGGGCGCCAGCGAGGATTTAACCCACGGCTTACGTGTCAGTCCGCGGTCATTGGCATTGCGTGCCAGCAGGGCTGCAGCAATTACGTTGCGCGGGTTACTGGTATTGGTACAACTGGTGATTGCGGCAATGATGACGGCACCATCCGGCATCAGGCCTGGTTCATTTTCAACCACGCCTGCAATTCCTGCTGCAGCAAGGTCAGTGGTTGATACACGGCGATGCGGGTTGGACGGGCCGGCAATATTGCGGCCGACAGAAGACAGGTCAAATTTCAGCAGGCGCGGATACTCAGCAGTTTTCAGGCTATCAGCCCAGAGGCCTGCTTTCCTGGCGTAGGTTTCGACCAGTTTAACCTGTTCATCTTCACGCCCGGTAAGCTTGAGGTAGTTAATTGTCTGCTCATCGATGTAGAACATGGCAGCTGTTGCCCCGAATTCCGGGGTCATATTGGAGATGGTTGCCCGATCGCCAAGCGTCAGGTCAGGCACACCTTCGCCGAAGAACTCCAGGTAAGAAGATACTACCTTCTGTTCACGCAGGAATTCAGTCAGTGCCAGCACGATATCAGTTGCGGTGATGCCGGGTTGACGCCTGCCGGTCAGTTCAACCCCGATAATATCGGGTAAACGCAAATATGAAGCACGCCCGAGCATGACACTTTCTGCTTCCAGCCCACCCACGCCGATGGCGATTACACCCAATGCATCAACATGTGGTGTATGAGAGTCGGTTCCCACCAGGGTATCGGGAAAAGCAACGCCATCAAGTGAATGTATCACCGGTGACATTCGTTCCAGGTTGATCTGATGCATAATGCCATTGCCCGGGGGAATCACATCAATATTTTTAAATGCTTTTTTGGTCCAGTTAATAAAGTGAAAACGATCATTATTGCGGCGATCTTCAATAGCCCGGTTTTTTTCAAAGGCATCTTTTTCAAAGCCGGCATGTTCGACGGCCAATGAATGGTCGACAATTAACTGTGTCGGTACCACCGGGTTTACCTGCGAAGGATCACCACCCTGGGATGCAATGGCATCCCGTAGGCCGGCGAGATCGACCAGTGCGGTCTGCCCTAAAATGTCATGACAAACAACCCGGGCAGGATACCAGGGGAAATCCAGGTCCTGCTTACGTTCGATAATTTGTTTCAGCGAGTCTGTAAGTACAGCCGGATCACAGCGGCGTACAAGGTTTTCGGCATATATACGAGAAGTGTAGGGTAGTTTGTCATAGGCTCCCGGCTGGATCGCATCAACTGCAGCACGGGTGTCGAAGTAATCAAGCCTGGTACCGGGTAAAGGTTTACGATTTTCCGTATTCATCTGTGTAACTCATTTTATTTTGTAAAAACACTGTCATTAGTCATTACCACGCACTTGTGTTCAAACTGCACTGGTATGTCGGATTAATTATTATGCCAAGTATAAATCAGAAGCATTGATATTATTGAAACGGGTACAACTTAAATTCCGGGAAAACTTATTGATGAAGTGCCGTCTTACCCCCGAATGCTTAGTATTAAACACGTCCACCATAGCCAGAGTGGCTGGTCTTGTTTAACAGCGAGGCCCCATAAAAATTTACATAACCACACTGCGAAGTGTTTATAAAAAAGGTGCTGCTCCTGAATCCAGAGCCATATTCGAGATTAAATGCATACGTTCACAGGCGGTTAATCCGGTGACCTGCGTCATCATCACACGGTGGTGAGCGGGATATAATTTTCGGGTATTTAACAGGAGAATTAAAATGTTGATCAGGAAATTCATCCTTGCGGGAATGTTTGCGCTGCTGGCACTGGCTGGTGGCGTCCAGGCGGGTGGAAATGCCGAGCGCGGCGCGAAGCTGGTAGAAGATTGTGTCAGTTGTCACGGCCATGATGGTAAAGGTAATTTTGAGACACCGGCAATCGCCGGCCTGGAAGAGGCCTATATCTACCAGCAACTGAAAGACTTCAGTAGTGGAAAACGGGCATCAATGGATGGAATCATGCATCTGTATACAGTAGAAAGGAACGACCGGGACAAGTCAGACCTGGCCGCCTACTGGTCATCGCGCAAGCCTGAAGAGTTAGACCCATAATTGATGTGTAAGTAGCATGGTTAAATCCTCAATCAGGGTTAACCAGACAGCATAATTGAGGATTCCGAAAACCAGTTAGGCAAAGTGTTTTATAGTACAGGTAAGTACAAAGGAAACCAGCATGAAACCCGCACTGGAAAAACACTGGCACCACTTGCCGCAGGCAGAAGTCCTGGACCTGCTGGATACGGAGATGGATGTCGGGCTTGACCGCTTTGCGGTTGCTGACCGACAGAAAAACTACGGTCCCAATGCACTGACTGAACGCAGGGGGCAGGGGCCGCTACTGCGATTTTTCCTGCAGTTCAACCAGGCACTGGTATATATCCTGCTGGCCGCAGTGCTGATCAAACTGACACTGGGAAAATGGGTTGATGCGGGTGTTATCTTCGCGGTTGTACTACTCAACTCAATTATTGGGTTTTTACAGGAAGGTAAGGCACTGAGTGCGTTACAGGCCCTGTCCCGCGCCCTCACTACCGAGGCCACGGTTCTGCGCAGCGGGGAAAAACAACGCATCGATGCCAGGGAGCTGATCCCGGGGGATATCGTGTTTCTTGTCTCCGGGGATAAAGTGCCGGCAGATTTGCGCCTCTTGCAGGTACGCAATTTACAGCTTGACGAGTCCGCCCTCACCGGTGAATCCCTACCGGTAGAAAAGCAGGCCGGAGTACTCGAACATGATCTGCAACTGGCTGATCGCAGTAACATGGCTTATTCCTCAACTCTGGTAACCTATGGTACGGCGCTTGGTGTTGTTAGCGCGACCGGTGATGATACTGAGATCGGTCGGATTTCTGAATTGATTGCTTCGGCAGAGATACTGGCAACCCCGCTAACACGTAAAATCGCCAGTTTTAGCCACATTCTGTTATATGCCATTATGGGACTGGCAGCAATAACCTTTGCGGTGGGCCTCTGGCACGGCGATAGCTGGATCGATATGTTTATGGCGGCGGTTGCCCTGTCGGTGGCAATGATTCCCGAAGGCCTGCCGGCGGTTATGACGATAACCCTGGCAATCGGGGTTTCCAGGATGGCGCGCCGGAATGCAATTATCCGGCGGCTGCCGGCGGTTGAAACCCTGGGCAGCACGACAGTTATTTGCTCGGATAAAACCGGAACCCTGACCCGTAACCAGATGACAGTACAGGAAATTTGGGCTGGCGGAGAGAACTACAGCCTCAGTGGTATTGGTTATGCTCCTGACGGTGAGCTTCAATATCAGGGCCAGGCGGTTAATCTGGATAGCAATGCCGCACTGCCTGAATTATTGCGTGCGGGTTTATTATGTAATGATGCGGTGCTCAGGAATGAATCCGGGGGCTGGAAAGTTGAGGGTGATCCCACCGAGGGCGCGCTGCTGGTGTCTGCAGCGAAAGCCGGGTTGGATGCGCAACAGATACAAACCACTTTTACGCGCATGGATTCCATTCCGTTTGAGTCAGAACAACAATATATGGCAACCTTACACGCTGGTGAGCCTCCATTCGTCTATTTGAAGGGTTCGGTTGAAAGCCTGTTGCTGCGTTGTCAGAACATCCTTCTGGCGAATGGTGAAAGCAGGCTGTTGGATGCAGAGGCAGTGCTTGAACAGGTTGAATTAATGGCTGGGCAGGGCCAGCGCGTACTTGCTTTCGGTCGTCTTGATGTTAGCCCAGGAACCACTGAAATAGACCATCAGGATGTTAGTTCCAGACTGGTGTTTCTCGGGCTACAGGGGATGATTGATCCGCCGAGGGAAGAGGCGATCAGTGCAGTTCGTGCCTGCCAGGCTGCCGGTATTCGGGTGAAGATGATAACCGGTGATTATGCGGCTACCGCTGCGGCTACCGCTGCGGCAATCGCCGGCCAGATCAGCCTTGATGAAACCCTTATTGTCGGTGATAACCCGCAGGTGTTAAATGGTACAGAGCTGGCGGCGATGACAGATGCTGAGTTGATAGATGCTGTCACCGGTACTGCCGTGTTTGCACGGGTCAATCCGGAACAAAAGCTACGCCTGGTAGAAGCGTTGCAGGTGCATGGAGAAGTGGTTGCGATGACCGGTGACGGGGTCAATGATGCTCCGGCTTTACGCCGTGCTGATATCGGCATAGCCATGGGAATAACCGGTACTGAGGTTTCCAAAGAGGCGGCCGATATGGTGCTCACCGATGATAACTTTGCCACCATTCAAGCGGCAGTTGAAGAAGGCCGTGGGGTGTTCGAAAACCTGACTAAATTCATGGTCTGGACCTTGCCGACAAATTTTGGTGAGGGGCTGGTCATCATGGCGGCGGTGTTTATGGGGGTTGCGTTGCCAATCCTGCCGGTACAAATCCTCTGGATTAACATGACCACAGCCGTATTACTGGGCCTGATGCTGGCTTTCGAGCCAATGGAGAAAGGGGTTATGCAGCGCCCGCCGCGCAACCCGAAGACACCCATACTTACCGGTAGATTAATTGCCCGCATTGTCCTCGTGGGAACCCTGTTGTTTGCCGGGGCGTTTGGATTGTTTGGATGGTCCCTGGACAACGGTGCTAGTGATGAACAGGCAAGGACGATTACAGTCAACGCCTTCGTCGTGGTTGAACTGCTCTACCTGTTCAACTGCCGCAGCCTGACAAAATCCATGTTCCAGATTGGTCTATTCACCAACCCGTGGATGATTGGCGGAGCGGCCAGTATGATTTTGCTACAACTGGTTTACACTTATGCGCCGCCGATGAACAACTTGTTTCATTCGGCCCCTATTGGGGTGATGGACTGGCTCCGCATTGTTGCCGTTGGGTTGTTGATTTATCTGGTGATAGGTGTCGAGAAATCAATCTGGCGAAGACGAGATGCAAAATCTACAAGCGAGCCTGAGTAGGTGGGTTAAGTTACCCCCACAGGCGTGGATCGAATACATCCACCACACCCTTATTGTAATTAAGTCCCAGCGGCTGGTCGTAATTCAATAATAAAGGTCCGTCGATATCGACAAAATCACATAACTGTGCAACCACAAATGATGGCGCCATGCTGAGCGAGGTGCCGAGCATATTACCCACCATCAACTTACAGCCTTTTTCTTTGGCCGCCCTGGCCAGGCGCAGGCCTTCTGTCAGGCCACCGGTTTTGTCCAGTTTAATATTGACCATGTCGTAGCGTCGCGCTGCGGCTTCGAGTTCGCCGGTATGCAGGCAGGATTCATCCGCAGCCAGCATGATAGGGGATTCAAAGCCTTCCAGCACTTCATCACTTCCGCGAGCTAAGGGTTGTTCTATCATCGCCAGGTTTAAGTCGACACACTTTGGCAGGATTTCCTGCAATAATTCAAAACTCCAGCTTTGATTGGCATCGACGACCAGTATGGCATCGGGGCGGGCTGCACGGATAGCGGCAAGCCGCTCGTAGGGCAGGTGATCACTGAGTTTGATCTTGAGGATGGGTGCATCTGTAGCTGCGGCTGCTTTTTCAGCCATTTGAGCAGGTGTATCTTCCAGGCCAATGGTGAAAACTGTGGTTACCGGCCTGGGTTCAATGCCGGTTAGCTGCCAGATGGTTTTGCCTGATTGTTTACACTCAAGATCCCACATGGCGCAGTCAATGGCATTGCGGGCACCGCCCGGGGGTAAAAGGTCCTGTAATTGTTCGCGGGATATGCCCCGACGAATCTCGCCAGCAAGCGCATCGGCCTGGGCGTAAATGCTTTCTGCTGTTTCATCCAGATAAAAAACGCCCTGGGCTTCACCGCGGCCGATATGACCGTTTTCACTCAGCTCTACCATAAGGCATGGCGAGTTGTTCCAGACTTTATTAGCAATTTTGAAGGGCTGGATGATGCTCCAGTCGGTCAGGTAAATATTAAAATCCATTTTCTTATCCCTCTGGATAAAGTTGTTGAATATGCTCAACTATGGCTCCGCAGCCATCAATGAGCGGATCAATGCAGGGCAAGCCGGTTTGCTTGCTTAAGTTGGTTAAATAATCCAGGCGTTCGGTGGCAGGTAGTTTGGAGGTGTTCGCACTGATGCCGACACAGGCAATAGCCGGGTTGGTTCTGCTGCCCAGCAGCACATGCTGGTCTATACACTCCTGGATTGAGGGCAGCGTATAGTCATCCCAGCCAGCAACACGGGTACGTAAGGGATCAATGCAGAGAACAAGAGCATCTGCCTGGGAGCCGTGTAGCAGACCGAGACTGACACCGGAATAGCCGGGGTGGAAGATCGAGCCCTGGCCTTCGATTACATCCCAATGATCATCATCGTTAGCCGGTGAAACCAGCTCTGCCGCACCGGAAATAAAATCAGCAACCACCGCATCAACCGGTATGCCTTCACCCGCCAGCATGATGCCGGTCTGGCCGGTAGCACGGAAGGTGGAATTCAACCCGGCCTCATGCATGGCTTTATCCAGTGCCAGTGCAGTATATTTCTTGCCGATGGCACAGTCAGGGGCAACCATCAGGACCCGTTTTCCGGAACGCTTTTTTCCTGTTCCAACAGGTAGATTAGCGGGCGGCTTGCGCACATCAATCAGTCTCGCGCCGGAGGCTTCAGCAGCCACGACAAGCGCAGGGTAATCTGTGAGTTTAAAGTGCAATCCACAGATAATATCCATACCCGTCCGGACCGCTTCTTCAATGGATGTCCACCAACTGTCCGGCACTACGCCGCCAATCGGGGCAACTCCTATCAACAGACTTTTGACTCCGGCGGATGCAGCTTCGGAGACACTCATATCCGGTACTCCCAGGTCGATATCACAACCAGGGTAACGCAGTTGCCCTGCGACCAGTTCCGGTCGCCACTGGACGATACCAAAACCGGTTTT
>JADFVZ010000137.1 GCA_015222805.1 Pseudomonadota bacterium | reverse complement strand
GCATCGACTCCGTACAGGTAATGTAGCAGGCTTAAGCCTTCGTGATAGCGGTAGTGATCATGTTCTGTAATAGCCTGCTCTGCACGGATAATTAATTCAGGGATTTGCTGGTTGGGGATTTGTTGGGTTTTGTAGTAATTATTGATTGCAGTATCAACCGGCAGGTAAGTCAGGCTTGCCTGTAGGCGGGGCCAGGATAAAGACATTGTACCTATGGCAATAGCAGCCACAACAACCAGTAAAGCCAGCGACTTTATTGTAGGGGTTTTAATGTGGCCAGTAATCATTGGGTAATTATAAAGCAAGTTATGTCCTCTAGGAGATCCCGGATCATAGACCAGGATGACAAAAATAGAACGTCATACCGGCCTTGAGCCGGTACCTCCTAACGAATAGCACGGCACCCAACAAGATCCCGACTCGGAGACCAGGATGACAGCTTAAACAATGATGTTCCTACAACACAGCGAGTGCTTTGTTGTCTGGAAACCTGATCCCTCCACAGCAACAATAAACTATGCAAAAGATACCTTGTGTTTACATAATGACCAATCGGTCTCACGGGGTTTTATATACGGGCGTAACGTCTGATGTGGTCGGCCGTGTTTATGAACATAAGCAGCATATGGTTAAAAGTTTCACAAAGAAATATAACCTGGAACGGCTGGTGTACTATGAACTGCATGAGGATATGTATTCAGCAATTACTAGAGAGAAGAATATTAAAAACTGGAAACGGCAGTGGAAAATTGAGTTGATAGAGGATATGAATCCTGATTGGTTTGATTTGTATGAGGGGATTGTTGCTTAAGTCTATATTCGTCATGCCAGCCTGGGTCGCTACGCACATCCATGTGCTCTCGCGAGCTTTGTACGTCCTGTACATCACCCGGTACCTCAACATATATAGCACGCTACCCAGGGAGGTCCCGGCTCGGGGGCCGGGATGACAGTCTATTTTTCAAATGCGTAAAGAAGTTTGTCAGTTCGGGCTCGGCCCGTCATCTCATCAGGACTGGTAGTACTGCCCGTAGCGACCGTAGTGGTAGTAGTACCCGGAATCACCATAACCAATGCGGCCATAGCGTTTCAGATCCACCTGCTGGAGTACGATACCGGCAATTTCGACATTACTTTTATGCAGTTGGGTGAGAGCTGCACGGGCTACTTTCCGCGGTGTTTTATCCCAGCGGACAACAAACAGGGTTTTATCCATGATCTGACCGATCACTTTAGCATCTGCCACGGCCATTACCGGTGGTGTATCAAACAATACAAAATCGTATTCCTGTTTGAGTTTCGCCACAATATCGTGCATTCGTTTGGAAGTGAAAATATCGGTGGCATTGGCATACTTAGCATCACCTGTGCGCATGAAATCCACACCGGTATCTTCATGGTGGAATACAAAGCCTTCCAGTGGAGAGTCAACCGTCAGCAGGTAGTCGGTTAAACCAACACCCTCGGTTGGCAGTCCCAGGCGCTTGTTGATACTGGAACGACGTAAGTCTGCATCAACAACCAGCACTTTCTTGCCTTCACGGGCCATTACAATAGCCAGGCCCAGTACCAGGGAAGACTTCCCTTCTTCCGGTACAGATGAAGTGACCTGAACCGCGTTTATACGCGCATCTGGATCAGAAAGCTTAAGCGAAATCTTCAACGAGTTGATGGCTTCCACAAATCCCGAATGGGGCTTTTCCATCAGGTAATCATATGGCATGGCTTTACCGGGCAGCCTGGGGATCATACCAATGGCGTGGATGCCCAGCTCACTTTCAATCTGCTCTGGGCTGTGCAGGCCGGGGCTCATAAAGTGTAGTGCAAATACCAGGCCGCAGGAACCCATAAACCCGAGTATCAGTATCATCATAAATGAGCGTTTTTTGTTGGGATAAGATGCACCTGAAGGTACTTCGGCTGCCGAAATAACCCGCGCATCTGAAGCTTCAATCCCCCGGGTAGATGAAGTTTCTTTAAAGCGGTTAAGGAAGGTTTCGTAAAGCACCCGGTTGGCCGAAGCTTCACGTTCCAGCGCCCGCAGTTGTACCGATTCGCGATCCTGGACATTACTTTGCTTGGTAGCTGTACGCAGGCTGTTTTCCAGGCTGCGCTCTTTGGTGCGTGCTACTTCAACTTCGTTCTCCAGCCCCTGGATGATCTTTGCGATCTCCGATTCAATTCGTTGTTGAATATCTGCTATTTCAGCATTCACCTGCAGCATCTTCGGGTGTTTAGCACCATACTCGATGGAAAGTTCAGAAAGGCGGCGATTCACCTGGGCTTCCTGGCCGCGCAACTGCTGAATAAGCGGTGAGGACAATACTTCATTGGCTGTTTCAATGCCATGCCCACCGGAACTTTGCAGGCGCTTAATCTGCAGCAAACGCGCTTCAGAAGCTGCCCGCTCTGCCCGGGAAACAATTAACTGGCTGTTAACCTCAGATAACTGTTCGGTAAGGATACCGCTGCCCTTGCTTTTGGTAATACCGTGTTCCTGGCGATAGTATTCAACCGCACCTTCAGATTCTGCTACCTGGGTTTCCAGTTCTGCCAGCTGGTCTGTTAACCAGGCGGTTGCTTTCTCCGTAGCATCAAACTTGGCCTGCAGTTGATCAAGAATATAAGATTCGGGTACCTGGTTGGCAACACGGGCAGCCATTACCGGGCTCAATGAGTTAAAACCAATGGCAATAACATTCGACCATTCAATAGGCTCGGCACTTAATTTACTGAGGAAAATATCGGTAGCAGTTGCCATTAGGCGCTGATCAATTTCTTCCTGATTAGGGGCTATGTGCTGGACTTCACCACTAATGGCTTCTTTAACACTTTTTTTCCAGCTGCTCGGAATCCATCTTTTTGGATTCAAATATTTGAGGAAATCAAAAAATCCTTTCTCGGGTTTACGCAGGGAGGGATTAAATTCTTCATGCCCCAGCAGGTTAAGCTTATTAATTACTTTTGCAGCCAGGCTGCGGGAGCGCAGAACTTCCACTTCTTCAATCGACTCGTAGCCCCGATAATCACGGCTGAGCACCTGCTCAATATCGACTACCTGGGATTTAGTCACCCCAATAAGCAAGGTTGCGTTCGCGGTATAAATAGATTTTAACTGGTTAACCTGGATAAACCCTATGACTGCAACAAACAGGGTTATAGCAACAATAAGGTGGCGCCGGAACCAGAGCAGCTGGATATAATCGAGTATATGAATTGAATCTTCAGTACCGACATTTTCCTGCTGGTAATACTCCTGTTGTTTATCTTGCATATTCATCCCTGGTGTACTGCATCGTAGTTAATGGCACATTCAGCGTGACGAGAAGCCGTTCCAAGGGACGCTCCAAGAGTAGGCGCTCCCAGGCGACACAGCAGATGACGGCTTCTCGCCGCGCCCGAAGGGAGACCCACAAATAACTCAATACTGCGTCACCTGTGGGGTGCCTACTTTTGGTCCAGCCCTTGTTAAGGGAATAACCATTAACTGCGAACTGCGCCTTGTATTGAATCATTTGTGGGCCTCTGAAAGTACCATTAACTACGATGCAGTACACTAGAACAACCGCTCGGCAATGCGAATAATGTCACCCGGTTGTACCTTGGCACTAATATTCAGTTTGAGTTCTTTCTTTCCCGGATCATCACCACGTACCACATAGACGCGGTCCTTTTTTGCCCGGTAGGTAAAGCCGCCCGCAATGGCAACCGCAGTCAAGTAGGTCATGCCATCAACATAGTTGTATGAATTGGGGCTGTTAACTTCACCAATAATATAAAAGGGCCGGAAATTCTGTACCTGTACTGATATCCGTGGATTCAGTAAATAATCAGGTTTCAGTTTACTCACCAGCAAGGCTTCCAGTTCATTTGCAGTCAGGTCGCGTGCATCTATCTGGCCTATCAGGTGCATATCAAAACGTCCGTTGCCATCGAGCGTATATTCACCGGAAAGGTCTGTCTGGTTAAATACATCTATCTGTAAGCTATCACCAGCACCCAGGCGGTAGGAAACATCAGTTTCAGCGCTTTCAGCAGCCGGGTCATCCTGGGCTGAAACCAGGGTGGCGAAAAATAACATGACAAACAACAGTAGCAATCGCAGGCACGACTGGACACTGCCTACAATGCCTGTGTGTGAATTATATAAAGGATGAATCTGTAGCGTCATGGATACCCTGAATACTGCCCTATGCTTTGCCCTGAACCAGGCATTACATTATATATGATATAAAAAGAAGGCCAGGCCAATAAGGCATGGCCTTCTTTTGATCAAACCAAATCAACAGCGACCCATACCAGCGTCGCTAAGCTATTCTAAAGTTCAAGCCCCAGGGTCAGGAACCAGCGGGTATTAGAATATTCAAATTCTTTGGCATTGGCATCCTGGTCTTCATAAATAAAACCGCCACTGAGAGAAACATTGCGGTTAAACAGGTAGCTCATACCAAAACCGGCCCGGATTACTCCAGTATCAGTCAATGCAATGGGATCTACACCATTGGATTCATAATCATTATCGGTATAGGAAAAGCGCACGTTGGCTAGAAGGTTGCGCCGTAACTCGTGTTGCAGCCGCGCCGAATAAAGCTTGCTGTTATAACCCGAAGTGAACCCGCGGGTAGTTTCCTGGGGGCTGTTGGCAAAACGGAAGTTAAAGTTGGTTAGTTTCGTCGGGGTCCAGTCAAAACT
>JADFVZ010000136.1 GCA_015222805.1 Pseudomonadota bacterium | reverse complement strand
TGCACTAGCAAGGTGAAGATTTCATCGGCAAGTATCTGAATCTGGTGTAGGAGGTTTTCTATGCGGTGTGTGTCCCGATTTTCCTTCGATTTTCTTCCGGTGTGTGTCCCGATTTTCCGGTGTGTGTCCCGATTTTCTCTTTTCCAGGTGCAGGATGAGATCGCCCGTGCGGTGGTCAAAGCGTTGGCAGCACAACTGCTTGAAAGTGAGAATGAACCGGTTGATCGGGTCGTGGTTGCCGAGGCATATACGGCCTACCAGCAAGGCAGTTATCTACAGGCCAAGCTGACGGTTGAAGACCAGAATGCGGCTATCGAATACTTCCAGAAAGCCACTGAAAAAGACCCGTCCTACGCCGAGCCGCTGGTCGGTTTGGCGGAAGCCAACCTGATGCTGGCGTTGAATATGGTTGCCATTGACCGTGTTGAAGGTATCGGCAAAGCGAAAAGGTATCTTGACCAGGCATTAAGGCTGGCCCCCTGGCTGGCGGATGCGCACGTCTCCAACGCATTGATCAAGCAGGTCAATTTTCGCGACTATGTTTCTGCCGAACTTGATCTGAAGCGTGCCCTTGATACATATCCCACGCACATCGCTGCATTGCGTCGCCTTGGTACCATTTATGGCATGCAGGGGCACTACGATGAAGCAATGGGTATGTTTCAGAAAATTATCGACCGCGATCCTCTGAATACCCCGACTTATTCCAACTATAGTTACAATGCGCTGGCAGCAGGTGAACTCGAGGTCGCGGAAGAAACGGTTAGAAAGGTGCTTGAATTCAGCCCGAAATCAGTATTCGCTCATTTCCAGTTGGCAAGAATCAATCTAGCAAAAGGCGATCTGGCAGCGGCTAAACAGGCGAATGAACTTGAGCCCCATCCGGTCTGGAAAAATATCGGTACAGGGATGATCGCCTGCAGCGAGGGCAACACCGAAGCCGGTCTCGCCATCGCAGATGAACTGATCGAACAGCGTGAGATTTTCAATGCTGCAGAAATCTACAATTTGTGCGGCGATACTGAGAAGGTCTTTGCGTTGCTTCAGAAAGCTGCTGAAGACCATGACCCGGCTCTCACCGAGATGAAGTTAAGTTGGGCGATGACTCCGCTGCGCGATGATCCGCGCTGGATCGAGATTCTCAAAATGATGGGTCTGCCTGTTTAACAGCTGTTTAAAGCCTGTCCATGACCTAGTAATAAAGCATGCTCAGCTGGACTGGTACTTTTAATAATGGACAGGCATAAAAAAACCGGATAGCGATTACCACCCGGTTTTGATCTGAACTAGAACTAATTAACCTTCTTCAGAGGTTTCTTTCACTTCTTTATGGATCATGATCATCCGCACTTCGCCATCGTGAGCGCTGGTATCGCCATCGCTATGTGAGCTGATGTGCTTAAACACATGTTGTTGACCATCTTCAGATACCCATGATTTTTCAATATCTACGTTTTCATGCAGGCAGCCCATATCATCACCGTCAACTTCGGCAAGAACCAGCATTTGGTGTAATTCCATTTCGCAATCTTCACAGTCAGATTCTACGATAACTTCAACATTACACGCGGCTTTAGCCAGCTGCGGGTCCGGTCCAATTTTTTCACCATCTACGAGGACTTCCATTCCATGCTCGGTACGGGTCATGGTTAGTTCTTTACCGCTTTCGGTGTAAATGATTTCAGATTCACCCACCGCGAGATGGGACAGGTCGGTTTCCTGCATGTTGATATCATCCCCCTGAATTTTAATCATCAGGGTTTCTCCAGCCATGGCGGTATAAGACCAGCTGAGAACCAGGGCAATAAGGATGGTGTAGCGAAATATCGAGATAGTCATATTTGAGTCTCCGGTAGGGGAATGTTAATTCAATAATGGTGTGTCCCCGATATTGGTTTCAACGGGTACAGATTGAAGACGATGGGGGCGGCTAATTGGTCGCAAAATATTTTTTATTTTTTTATTTAAGCAAATAAATTTCGAACAATAATTAACATTAAAAACAAGTGGATAAATGCATAATTCACCTGTATTTTGATATTTCATGTCGTTGACAGAATCCACCTACAGGCGTATTCTTAACGGACTAAACACAATATCTTGTGTTTTTAGGGGTTAATTAACACAATCTATTGTGTCGGCAAAAAATTATAATAACTAAAAATCTAATATTAGTTTACTAAATACAGGGACATATAAATGAGCAGCGTACGCCTGGAAGCTCTGGATACTGAGAAAAAAGACATACCATTACAGCCTGCATCGCTGGATATCTGGGATAAAAAATACCGACTGAAAGACAAACACGGCGAGTCGGTAGATCAGTCAATCGATGATACTTTCGTGCGCGTTGCGCGGGCGTTGTCGGATGTAGAAAACAATGAAGAAAAACGTGAGTATTGGTACAAAGAATATTTGTGGGCCCTGCGCCGGGGTGCAATTCCCGCCGGCAGGATTACTTCAAATGCGGGTGCTAGTGAGCACAAACCAGCCACCTCTACAATAAATTGTACCGTTTCCGGTATTGTTGAAGATTCCATGAACGGTATTCTCGACAAGGTCCACGAAGCAGGCCTGACCTTGAAAGCCGGCTGTGGCATTGGCTATGAATTTTCTACCCTGCGCCCGAAAGGAGCCTACGTGTCCGGGGCCGGTGCACACACTTCCGGGCCGTTGTCGTTTATGGATATTTACGACAAAATGTGTTTTACCGTTTCCTCTGCAGGCGGACGCCGCGGTGCGCAAATGGCAACATTTGAAGTCGGCCACCCGGATGTCATGGAATTTGTCCGCGCTAAACGTGAGGCAGGTCGGCTGCGTCAGTTTAACTGCTCGCTACTGATCACCCATGAGTTTATGCAGGCTGTTGAAGCCAAAGAAGACTGGCCGCTGGCATTCCCAATCAGAAAAAAAGACAATGCTGATATCGACCTGGCTGACAGTTCGCAGGTTATCTGGCGCGACTGGCCGACCACCAATGACTACATCACCAATGAAGACGGTGAGGTGGCTTGCAAGATTTACAACCAGATTCCATCCCGCCGACTTTGGGATATGATCATGGCATCAACATACGATTTTGCCGAGCCGGGTTTTATTCTGATCGACAGCATTAATGATACTAATAATAACTGGTTTTGTGAAAATATCCGAGCCACCAATCCATGCGGTGAGCAACCGCTGCCACCATACGGTGCTTGTTTGCTGGGCTCGATCAACCTCACTCGTTTTGTCGAAAAACCATTCACCAGGGATGCCAGCTTCAACTGGGATGATTACCATAAGACAGTAAAAATATTTTCCCGCATGCTCGATAACGTGGTTGATATAAACGGCCTGCCGCTGGAACAGCAGCGCGATGAAATTGCACGCAAGCGCCGCCACGGTATGGGCTTCCTGGGGTTGGGTTCAACCCTTACCATGCAGCAGTTGAGATACGGCTCAGCCGAATCCCTGGAGTTTACCGAAAAAGTATCCCGTGAAATGGCACTCGCCGGCTGGGAAGAAGCACTGGAACTCAGTCGCGAAAAGGGCCCGGCTCCGATCATGAACGAGATATTTGATGTGACCAGTAAGATGCTGCGCCAGCGACCAGAAATGGTCACTGACGGCTATAAGGTTGGTGACAAAGTTGCCGGTAAAGTTCTGCATGCTAAATACAGTCGCTATATGCAGAAGATTGCCGAGTACCGGCCTGAACTGGTCGCCGCACTGGCAGAAGAGGGCGCACGCTGGACCCACCATACCTCCATTGCCCCGACTGGAACCATCTCCCTGTCGCTGGGCAATAATGTCTCCAATGGCATCGAACCCAGTTTTGCCCACCACTATTCACGCAATGTAATCCGTGAAGGTCGCAAGACCAAAGAAAAAGTTGAGGTTTACAGCTACGAGTTGCTGGCGTATCGCGAATACATCAATTCAAACGCCATGCCTAACTCGGATAAGTCCGATGAACAGTTGCCGGAATACTTCATCACCGCAGATTCGGTAGCACCCTGTGAGCATGTTGATGTCCAGGCCGCTGCGCAGAAGTGGATAGATTCATCCATTTCTAAAACTGCCAATGTACCAACAGATTATCCCTATGAAGACTTTAAGGATATCTATATGTATGCCTGGAAGAAGGGCCTGAAAGGCTGTACTACCTTCCGTTTCAACCCTGAGGCCTTCCAGGGTGTGTTGGTTAAAGAAGCAGACCTGGAAAAAACCACCTATCGCTTTGTACTGGATGACGGCCAGGTAGTTGAGGTCAAAGGCAATGAAGAAATCGATTACGACGGTGAAACCCATACCGCAGCTAATTTGTTCGATGCCTTGAAAGAAGGTTATTACGGTAAGTTTTAATACTCTTAAGCAATAAGGAGCTTCTAATTTATTCTGGATGTAAGATACGAGTTCATGGATGAATAAGAAGCTCCTAAATAAATACAGGGTATTAATGCCCGGAGAAAGAAATGACAGTAAAAATTGAAGGCAAGATTGTCGATTTTGAAGTGCTCTCGGAAGAGAAGCTGAAACAGGAAAAAAAGAAAACCAGGGTTGATAATCCTACCGATAACATCATCCGCATGACGGAGGCTGTTCAGCGCCCTGAGGGTTTTGAGTCGTTGGAGGGTTCCACCTATAAGATTAAAACCCCGATGGACGATCATGCCATGTATGTCACCATTAATGACATCGTTCTCAATCTCGGCACGGATGATGAGACCCGTCGGCCGTTTGAAATTTTCATCAACTCCAAGAATATGGACCACTTTCAGTGGATTGTCGCACTGACCCGGCTGATGTCGGCGGTATTCCGCAAAGGCGGTGATGTAACTTTCCTGGCCGAAGAGCTGCAGGCGGTATTTGATCCTAAAGGCGGTTATTTCAAGCCGGGTGGAAAGTTTGTACCTTCCATTATTGCTGATATCGGTGGCGTTGTAGAGCACCACCTGATCAAGATCGGTCTGATTGTGCCGGATGAACTATCTGAACAGCAGCAGTTGATTCTCAAGCAGAAGCGGGTTGAAGCTGAGGCTGCAGAAAAAAAAACAGCGGCTGATCTGACTGCGGTAAGCACTGCAACAGAAGATGCCGGTTATCCTGCATCCGCCACGCTGTGCAACAAATGCCATACCAAAGCGGTAGTAGTAATGGATAATTGTGCCACCTGCCTTTCCTGTGGTTATTCCAAGTGCGGGTGATGGCTCATCCAGAACAGCAGTGCATTACTCAAACAAATCCCGGCTCTGAGCCGGGATGACAATCTATTTTATAATGGCAGGACACGGTCACAAAGAGTCCTGGTTGGCAGTATAAAAAACAGGGGATCGCTGCGCACATCCGTGTGCTGTGCGATCGGTGCGCATCCATGCGCTTCATCTACATCCTTGTAGATAGCCCTGTGGAATAAAGTGATGGCTTATTGAGGTTTACCAGGATTTCCGGGGCGAGTGTTTCCGGTTTAATCTCGCCACAGGAGAGTGCCTTGATTTCGACAATCGCATCGGCGATGCCCATATCATTTTCCAGGTAATCCCGGAGTTTCTTTTTACTGATGCATTGAGCAAACAAGACCTGGTCAAGTACGCGTACTTTCCATAACATCTGATACACTCCCTCTCTGCTTGTAGTTAGAATTAGTGCAGAGTTCAATTAAGCTTGTTTCTGGATAATATCCGTAACTTCATGAAAATGCAAGTAAAGAGATGTTTTATATGTCTTATGGATATAGGTAGTCCAATTAAGTTGACTTGAATAAATGTCATATATAGGAAGGATAATGCAAGAAATAAACATCCTAAGTATCCAGTCATCGGCTGATGAACTAAGCTCTCAGCTTATAAGAACTCCGCTTCTGCAATGGCCGCAAAATATGGCGGATAAAAGATTTTCAACAAATACCCGTGTTTTCACCAAACTGGAGCTGTTTCAGCACACTGGCAGCTTTAAGGCACGTGCTGCGCTGCTGGCAGTGAAGCATTTAAATCCATCCCAGCTTGACCGCGGTGTAACCGCCGTGAGTGCCGGTAACCACGCCGCCGCAGTCGCCTGGGCAGCAGCGCAGGCTGGCAGCACGGCTAAAGTAGTGATGCCGGCAGCATCCAATCCCTACCGGGTTTCGTTGTGCCGTGATCTTGGTGCTGAAATTATCCTCGTGGATGATGTGCATACGGCCTTCGATCAGGTGAAGGAAATTGAAGCGGAAGAGGGGCGATTTTTTATCCATCCCTTTGAAGGACAGACAGTTGCCCAGGCTACCGCAACCATCGGCCTGGAATTCCATCAGCAGTTGGGTGAAGCTGACAAGCGGCTGGATGCGATGATTATTGCGGTTGGCGGCGGCGGTTTATGTGCGGGTGTATCTACGGCCAGTCGTTTGTTAAATCCGGATTGTGCCGTCTATGCAGTAGAGCCTGAAGGTGCAGATAGCATGTACCAGAGTTTCAGCAAAGGCAGCCCGCAGAAAATTGCCAAAGTAGATACCATCGCCGACAGCCTGGGTGCACCGCATGCAGAGCCCTATAGTTATTCCCTGTGCCGGAAAAATGTAGACCAGGTAGTTAGAGTTTCCGATGATGATATCCTGCGGGCACTGCTGCTGGTATTCCAGGACTTAAAGCTGGCAGTGGAGCCGGCAGCGGCTGCTGCAGTTGCTGCTTTAACCGGCCCCCTGCAGGAAAGGCTGGCAGGCAAGCGGGTAGGCATGATCATCTGCGGCGCCAATATTGACGCCGGAACTTATCAACACTATTTACAGCGTGGTGTTGAGCTTAACTAATTCCGAATCCAGGCCGGACTAATCCTTGCCGGTATCAAAAAGGGCTTTCATCGCCACCACGAAGAGGGCGCCGGAAACAAACAGCAGAATATTGCTGACTACCTGGGTCACCACCTCGCCAACGGCGGGAATACTGCGAAAAGCCGTAGCTGAAAGCGTCAGGGCGATACCGGCTATGAGGAATGTACGGGTCTCAGTTGCAGTGATGTTCAGTATGCCCACAACGGCACCCAGTATAACCAGCGTCCACGGAATCCAGTGCCAGTCGAGACCAAGCCCGGCTGCGGCTGATGCAATAATACCGATTACGAATAGAACCCTTCCCAGATTTTCCATGATTTCCCTCACGTGTAATTAGAAGTCCCCGCGGGGATTGTATAGCCAGATAAGCAGCTGGTGCAAATATTGCCAGTTAAATTATTTTGAATTCTTGTTACTATTATCCAGATCTGTGAAATCTAATGCGTAAATTTAATCAGATGCTGATGATTAAAACTCAATCAGAGGGAAAGCGATGAGCAGTAACGAAGTCTCAGGGAAAAACTTTTGGCGCTGGTTATGGCTGGCAATTTTCTTCGCAGTATTGGTATGGTCCAGCATTGAGCCGAAGGATCGCTTAACCTGGTGGCTGGAGGTTTCACCCGCACTGATTGGTTTACTGCTGATGGTCATTACCCGCAAAAACTTCCCCCTCACCCCGTTGCTGTATCTGCTGATCCTGGTTCATTCTGTCATTCTGATGGTGGGTGGGCACTATACCTATGCCGAAGTCCCGCTTTTTGATCGCCTGGCTGAATTCTTCGGGCATCAGCGGAATAACTTCGACAAGCTTGGGCACCTGGTGCAGGGTTTTGTTCCTGCCATTATTGCGCGCGAGGTGCTGCTGCGAAACCAGGTGGTGGCAAAACGCGGTTGGCTGAATATTATTGTTATCAGCCTATGCCTGGCTTTCAGCGCATTTTATGAACTGATCGAGTGGTGGGGCGCAATATTGATGGGTACAGATGCTGAAGCTTTTCTCGGTACCCAGGGTTATATCTGGGATACCCAGTCGGATATGTGGATGGCGCTGATCGGTGCAATTGCAGCGTTGGTTATTTTATCCGCCCCTCACAGTCGGCAGATGCAGGAAAGGGGCTATCTCAGTCGTTGAATTGTTGGGTGGCGAATTATTCGTCAGTAAATGGCACAGCGCTGTCTTCAGCATTAATATCGAGTAATTTTTCAACCGTCTGTTTGGCATTTTCCAGCAACTGCTGGCAATGGCGGGTGAGCGCTACGCCCTGCTGAAACTGGGTCAGGGACTCATCCAGGCTTAAATCACCGGACTCCATCTGTACCACAAGCTTTTCTAGCTCCTCGAGGCTGGACTCAAAATCATTTGCAAGTTTATCGTTTTTACTGGTCATCTTTGCTGTTCTTGTGTCTGTCCCGGAAGCTTAAGTATAGCATTACGGAATACTGCCCAGTGAGGCTTAGACGGTTCCCAGATAAGGGCATTGCCTGCCTGTTTCAGCTGCTGGCTGAAGTTTTCATCCAGCCACAGGTCACCGGCAGCCAGTAGTCTGTCCCCGCTATACAGCAACGGGATACTGCTGCGCAGCCAGGGTGGAATACCGGCTTCCTGGAAAAGCTTTTTCAATCTGTGTGTCCCCTGGCGGCCAGCCAGGTTGATACTTTCGCCGCCACGGCGGTGGCTGATTTTATAATCTGTAAACTTGAACCCGGCGGGTTTAGCCAGTTCCAGCCGGCCATACCAGCTGGCATTCGGGCCCCATACCTCAGGAAGGTCAGATACAGCAACCGGTAGATCACCTGCGTTGAGGTAGAGATAGCCACTATGGCTTGCCATGCAATGGTTCTGCCAGCAAAGCTCACTGCGGGCATCATGGCCTGCGTTGGAAAGTTGCGTGAGAAAGCTGCTGAGTTTAGCAACTCCCGGTGTCTGCCAGCCCTGCTGCCGCACCCAGTGGCGCAGGATTAAACGCTGCCGGCGCAATGGCAGTTCGGTCAGGCCGGCTAAGGCCAGTCGCTGCAGTTGTTGATCTAGTTGATTTTCCTGCAGTTGCCCAATATCCATTTCTGCCAGTTCAGCCAGGTTTTCCATGGCATCGTTGCAGTGGGATGCAGACTGGTTAAGGCTCAGTACGGCTTGCGGCCAGCTGTCTAACAGCAGTGGCAGGACTTTGTGACGCAGGTAGTTGCGGCGTAGTGAAAGGTCCTGGTTTGAAGGGTCTTCACTCCAGCTATAATCTGTTGCGGCAACATATTCCTTTAGTTGCCGGCGCCTGACACCCAGTAGCGGTCGTCCCAGCCAGCCATTATTCCATTGGCGCAGGGGATGGATAGCAGCCAGTCCTTCCACACCGCTGCCGCGCATAAGGTGCAGTAATACGGTTTCACCCTGGTCATCGGCATGCTGGCCGGTAAGCAGCAGGTCTCCGGGGCAGCTAATACTTTCGAGCGCAGCGTAGCGTGCTTCGCGTGCCCGTGCTTCAAGGCCTTTACGGTTGGCGTCACTGAGTTGAGCGTGAACTAACTGGAATGGCAGCTCAAGCTGGCTGCAAAGTGTTTGGCAGCGCTCGGCCCAGAGGTTGGCTTCGGCATGCAGGCCATGATTGACATGTACCACCAGCAGGGGTGCTGATAGCCTGTCCTGGATTTGATGCATTGCCAGCACCAGGGCGGTTGAGTCGACGCCACCGCTGTATGCCAGCAGGTATCGCTGGAACTGCCCTTGCGCGGGCAGGCTTGCCTGTTTTTCTATAATCCAGCTGTATAAGTTATCCGCCTGAAATGGTGCGGGTTCAGCCACTGTAAGTACCGTAACTAAGCAGCCGTTGATAGCGGCTATCCAGTAGCCTGGATCGTTCCATGGCGTTGAGTTCTTTCAGCTGGGCTTCAATGATATCGGCAATATTTGCCGCAGCCTGTTCCGGGTCACGGTGGGCGCCGCCTTCGGGTTCAGGGATAATCTGATCTACCAGTCCGAGGGCTTTAACCCGCGTGGAAGTGATTCCCAGGGCTTCGGCAGCGGTTTCCGCATATTTTGCGTCTTTCCAGAGGATCGATGCACAGCCTTCGGGAGAGATCACCGAATAGGTTGAGTATTCCAGCATATTCACCCGGTCACCCACGCCAATTGCCAGGGCGCCGCCTGAGCCTCCTTCACCAATAATGGTACAGATAATGGGCACCGGCAGGGTAGCCATCACTTCAAGGTTACGGGCGATAGCTTCTGACTGGCCGCGCTCTTCAGCACCGATGCCGGGATAGGCACCGGGGGTGTCGATAAAAGTCAGCACCGGAATAGAGAAGCGTGCGGCGAGTTCCATCAGGCGTTCGGCTTTACGATAGCCTTCAGGACGGGCCATGCCGAAGTTCCTGCGGACTTTTTCGCGGGTTGATCGGCCTTTCTGTTGACCCAGGATCAATACTGGCTGGCCACGGAAATTTCCCAGGCCACCGATCATGGCGTGGTCATCGGCAAAAGCACGGTCGCCATGCAGCTCCTGGAAATCCTCGATCATGAGTCCGATATAGTCCAGGGTATAGGGGCGCTGCGGATGGCGGGACATCTGTGTCATCTGCCAGGGCGTGAGGTTCTTGAAAATCCCCGCCATTTTCTGCCGTATTTGGGTTTTCAGCCGCTGGATTTCTTTTTCGAGATCAACGGCATTGTCACTGCCGACGTGGCGCAGTTCATCGATCTTGGCTTCGAGTTCGGCAATCGGCTGTTCAAATTCGAGAAAATTCGGATTCATAAAAACACCAGTATTAATCGTTTGCCAAGTATAACGCCACTATCAACTGCTATCAGCCATTTTTTTAAGTAATATACTCATTGTCCAAACGCAAAGGGATATTTTTAAGCTCCCAGTGCCCAATCGCCCAGTTCCAGAGTGTGTCCAGGTCAATAATTTCAGCCGGTGGTTGCTGCCCGAGCAGTTGCAGTGCCAGCCGGATAGCCGCTACCGGCTGCAATTGGTTGAGGGGATCATCACGGTCGCGTTTACTGAGTTTTCGGCCGCTATTATCTGTTAACAGTGGGATATGCAGGTACTCAGGATGTGCCAGTCCCAGGCATTCCTGCAGGTAAATTTGTCGCGGGGTGGAATCCAGCAGGTCACAACCGCGAACGGCTTCAGTAATGCCCTCGGCCGCATCGTCAACAACGACAGCTAGTTGGTAGGCTGGCAGCTTGTCCGCCCGCCAGAGAATAAAATCCCCGATATCATCATTGAGGGAGTATTCACGGGTTTTCTGAAGATTATCAGGCACTGTCATTTGTCGGTTATCGACCCGTAGCCTGATGGCTGCTGCATCCAGCCCCAGCTTGCGGCAGGTACCCGGATATACAGGGGAGTCCTTGAGCTGTTTGCGTGAACAGGCACAACGAAAGGCTTTACCGGCTGATAATAAACTCGTTACAGCCTGCAGGTAGGTGGCGGTGTGTTGGCGCTGGTAACTTATATCTTCATCGGCTGTCATGCCGAGTGATTTCAGGTCGCGGATAATCCCGGCAGCGCTGCCGGCAACTTCGCGTGGCGGGTCGATATCTTCAATCCGTATCAGCCATTGGCCTTTGTTTTTGCGTGCCTGGAGATAGGATGCCACTGCGCTGAGCAGGGAACCCAGGTGTAAATCGCCGGTTGGAGAGGGGGCGAAGCGCCCGCGGTAAGGTAGATCCATACAAGGCGCGGGTTAGCTCATGGGTTTACAGGGCAGCTACCCGGGTTTTGTGCTTCAGGTAATCGCCCTGCACCAGTTCGATGCCGGTAGACCAGATGGTTGAAAGTTCCATCGCACTGCGAACTTCACCGGCAATAACCTGGGTATTATTGGCTTTGGCGTGGCTGACAATAACTTGAATCTGATCGCGAATTTTCGGGTTACTGGACAATTGCTGGGTGATCTCGGCATCCAGTTTAAGGAAGCTGATGGGCAGGTGCTGCAGTGCCGCCATCAGGCTTTTCTCACCATTAAAATTGGCTATGCTGAATGGGCAGTCAAGCCCCTCAAGTGAATTTAATAACTGTTGTACAGGTTTCAGGTTACGGGCAATGTCGCTACCGGATACCTGCAGTACCAGCCGGCTGCTATCGGCTCCTGTTGATTCAAACTGCCGCTGCAGCCAGTCCGGGAAAGTAGCATCTTCGACCGAGCTGTGGCTGAGTGTGTGGAAATACGTACTGACTTCGGTGGCGGATTCCGGGTGTGCGATCATGCTGAGAATTTGCGGCAGGATTACGCGGTCAATTTCAGTCGCCAGTTGATGGTTTTCAGCCTTGGGCATGTATACCGTTGGGTCTATTTCGTCTTTGCCTTCTTTCATATAGGTAAAGGCTTCGATAAACAGATCCTGGTCCGGATCAGCCACATCCACAATGGCCTGTTGAATGATCAGCAGGTTTTCATGTGAGTGGTTGATGGCATAGCGTAAGCGTTCACCCCAGTGCTCATCATCATCGCCGCCATCGACTGCAGTAAGTTTTGGACGATAGCGGCTCATGCGGTCGCCGCCTTCTTCATGTGCGGCAATCAGTGCAGCGGTGCTTTGCTGCAATAATTCATCTGCATCGACACGCATTTGACCAATATAGGTGAGGCCAATACTGCAGGTGGCGGTGATGCTGTGGTCACCAAGATCAAACACGCTGTCCCGGCAACGCTGGAGTATATTTTTAGTGATTGTTTCAATTTCTTCTTTGCTGTCAGCGCGAATAAGGCCGGCAAACACAGAATCCCGGTAGCGGGAGCAGATGGCGGTTTCGGGGCACTCCTCGGATAATATACCGGCTATCTCACGCATCAGGTGGTCAGTACCCCGGGCACCCAGTTCCCTGGCTATATTATTAATTTGATCGGCTTCAACCAGGATAACGCCACAGGTAAGGTTTTCTTTTTTGCAATCCTCAACATTTTCCAGGTCTTCAAGGAAGCTGGAACGGTTTGCCAGGCCGGTGAGGGCATCATGGTTGCGTAAGTGCTCCAGCTCTGCCAGCATTTTCGGGTCAGACTGGCGTTCATGTATCCACAGTTGAACACAATGCTCGCCTTTGAAACGGGCGGTCAGGAACTCAAGGTCAAGCTGGCGTTGGTCATGATTGCTGACAGCTTTAACCTCATGCTCGGGCATCTCGCCTCGGTTAATTCGTTTAAGCAAACCACGGAAATCGCCTTCTGCTTTGTCCAGGCTCAGCAGCTCCAGTACGGATGCGCCCTCAAGGTCTTCAAAGCTGTCAAATTCGAACAGTTCCAGGTAGGCAGGATTGGCATAAATGTGGAAGCCTTCATGTACATAGGCCACCGGGTCGCGTGAGCTTTCGAGCAACAGCTTGTAGCGATCCTCAATATCAGCCAGTACTTTCTGGTGTTGCTGGAGTTCCTGGGATGCCTGTCGATTTTCGAGTTCACGCTTGAGTACGCTGGTGGTCAAATCGAGGTCATTTATATCCAGGAAACCGGTAAAACCGGCATCAAATGCCTGTTTCATAAACTCCAGTTCGTTGGTAGAACGGCGTATAAAACAGCTGGCATTGGGGAATTTCCTGCAGAAATTACTGATGGCAGATACTTCTAAATCAACCGAGTCGGGGTTCTGAACGATGACGATATCCGGAGATTTGTCGCCAGTGATGGCATCAAGGTCATATTGAGTTGAGGCGTATAACACACGCACAGAAATGCCGGAATTCCTTAGCAGTGAATTAATTTCTCCCGCGGCTTCCGGTGATTGGTCGATTACCAGTATTCTATAGCTTCCCATTGGTGCAAATCCTTTTACATCAATTTACCCTTAAGGCACAAGTTTAGTAGCTTATAGTCATTATTTCAATTTATTCGCTAACTTTATGATAATGCAGATTATCTGATTGTTCGAAAAAGCTTTAAAAGGCAATCGTTTAAACGGGTGTTTTGCTGCCTTCCCCTGCACACTCGCGCACCAGTTTCGGCAGCAGGTATCCTGGCAGGCTGATACGCAGTTCGTCCATCAACTCCAGGGCCTCGAGATCACTACATATAAAATGACCTGCAGATTCCACCGGATCCATCTGGTGGATGTAATAAGGTAATATTTTATTCGCGAATAAAAATTCTGATAAATTCACAAGGGTAGTCACCTTATTATTGACTCCCCGTAATAACACAGCTTGATTTAGTTGTTGCTGGATATAGGGGGTCAGGGTAGAAATGGCATCTTTTGCCTGACTGCTGATTTCATTCGGGTGGTTAATATGGTGTACCAGTACCAGGCGAAATGGCAGCCCAGACAACCAGTTTAAAAGTGCCGGATTGATTCTTTCCGGCAGGGTTGTGGGCATGCGGCTGTGGATCCTCAGGGTTTTAATCTGCGGCAGGCTGGCCAGTTTGGTGCTGATATCCTGCAATTGTGAAGTCGGTAACATCAGCGGATCCCCACCGCTGAGGATTATTTCTGTTATCTCTGGGTGCTGGCGTATATAGTCGAGCGTTTGTGGCCAATCGACGCGCATACCGGTAGCGCTGGAGTAGGGGAAGTGTCGACGGAAACAGTAGCGGCAATGGATGGCGCAGGCGCCGGTTGTAATGATTAGTGCTCGTGAGCGGTATTTATGCAGCAGTCCGGGGCTGGCCTGGCTGTCGAGGTCACCTACCGGATCCTGTAACAGGCCTTTAACAGCCTGGTTTTCGGCCACCAGTGGAAAAATTTGCAGGAATAATGGGTCGGCCGGATTGCCTTTTTCTATCTGGCGAACAAATGCCGGTGGTGCCAGCAACGGGAATTCACGCTGACCCGCCTCAATACCTTTCAGCAGAAGCGGATCAAGCTGCAGGTAATCCAGCAGTTCAGCCGGCTTCCTCCACGCCTGTTTCAATACCTGCCGCCAGTCACGATCTGCACGGTAAACAGGGGATATGTCAGTACTTGAAAGCATCATCGGCAAGCCATGGTAGTGGTATCATATGCGGTTAAACGGGCACTCAATCCATGCCCTGTTAATAAAGCGACATATTAAACTATTTTATTAGAATTTTTTTGGAGATACACATGGCTACTTACTCTACCAACGAATTCCGCAGTGGACTAAAAATACTGCTCGACGGTGACCCATATAACATCGTTGAAAATGAATTTGTAAAACCGGGCAAGGGTCAGGCCTTTAGCCGGGTCAAGGTACGCAACCTGAAAACCGGTCGCACCATCGAGCGAACCTTTAAATCCGGGGAATCGGTCGAAACCGCAGATGTTTTTGAAACCAATATGCAGTATCTGTATACCGATGGCGAATTCTGGTATTTCATGGATCCAGAATCATATGAGCAGTACCCTGCAGATCAAATTGCTGTGGGTGAGGCGATTAAATGGCTGAAAGATGAGGATATCTGCACGGTAATGTTATACAACGGCGCTCCGCTGACAGTTGAAGCCCCGAATTTTGTAGAACTGAAAATCACCCAGACTGATCCGGGTGTACGTGGTGATACCTCCGGTGGCGGTGGTAAACCTGCAACCCTGGAAACCGGTGCAGTCGTGCGCGTACCCTTATTTGTACAGGAAGGTGAAGTTATTAAGGTTGATACCCGTACCGGCGAATACACCTCCCGGGTTAAAGAAAAATAAACATGAACCCGCAACTGAAAGACCTGCATCCGGATTACCTGATCGCCCCGCGTTGGCTGGTGCCGGTGGTACCTTATGCCCAGGTACTGGAAAATCACCTGGTAGCGGTTAGCGGGGATAAAATTTCGGCTATTGTCGACTGCCAGCACGCCGATTCGCTGTGGCCGGAGGTTGAACGCATAGAACTGCCGGACCACGTACTAATGCCAGGCCTGATCAATACCCATTGCCACTCAGCGATGACACTGTTCCGCGGTTTTGCCGATGACCTGCCGTTGCATGACTGGCTGTATGAAAACATCTGGCCGGCAGAGCAGCGTTGGGTCGGGCCTGATTTCGTCCGTGACGGTACCGAGCTTGCGGTCGTCGAAATGCTGCGTTCAGGTACCACCTGTTTCAATGATAACTACTTTTTTCCCGATGTCGCTGCGGCCGTTGCCGTTAAAGCGGGCATGCGCATAACCGCTGGCCTGCTGATCATCGACTTGCCGACTGCATGGGCTGCAGATGCGGATGAATATTTCCGCCGTGGCATTGAAGTGCATCAAAATTACCTCGATGAACCATTGGTACGCACAGCCTTTGCCCCGCATGCACCGTATTCCGTCAGCGACCTCCAGCTTGAAAGAATTCGCCTGTTGGCCGATGAAATGGATATACCTATCCATATGCATTTGCAGGAATCGGCCTGGGAAATACAGGATTCGATGGAAAAACACGGTATCCGCCCGATGGCGCGGTTGGAAAAACTGGGTCTGCTCAGCCCCCGGTTGATGGCCGTCCACATGACCCAGGTAACCGATCACGAAATTGACCTGCTCGCCAGCCACGGTGTACATGTCCTGCATTGCCCGGAATCAAATTTAAAACTGGCCAGTGGATTTTGCCCGGTACATAAACTCAAGGCTGCCGGGGTCAACATCACCATAGCCACTGATGGTGCGGCAAGTAATAACGACCTCGACCTGCTGGGTGAGGCGCAGACCGCTTCTTTTATGGCCAAGGGAGTAGCCGGGAACCCGAAGGCTTTACCGGTTGCGGATGCACTTGAGATGATCACCATCAATGCAGCCCGGGCGCTGGGTATGGAAAATGAGATTGGTTCAATAGAAGTCGGCAAGCAGGCTGATTTTTGTGCCCTGGATTTCAGTGCACCCGAGAGCCACCCGGTACATGATGTGCTCTCGCAGATAATTTACGCCAGTCACCGCCAGCAGGTTACTGATGTCTGGGTTCGTGGTGAGCGGCTGTTAAAAGATGGTGTACTAGTACGCATGGATATCGGCGATATTATCAGTCGTGCAGACCAGTGGGGCGAGCGCCTGCAGCGGCACCGGCATGAACATCAGCAGCTCAGCAAATCAGTTGGGCAGGCAGATCGGGAAGATAAATAATGACTAAGGAAAATACCCAGAAAAAATATCAGGCCAATGTGGATCCTGAAGAAAAACGAAAATTTGAAGCCCAGGCCAGCGGCTGGTGGGATCCGGACGGTGATTTTCGTCCCCTGCATGACCTCAACCCGGCGCGGCTGAATTATATTGCTGAAATTCATCCGCTGAAAGGGGCTAAAACCCTGGATGTAGGCTGTGGCGGCGGCATTTTGTCAGAGGCCATGGCCATCGCTGGCGCCGAGGTAACAGCAATTGATATTGCCGATAAATCCCTGAAGATCGCTAAACTGCACGGCCTGGAATCAGGCGTTGAGGTCGATTACCGTTGTATTACCGTTGAAGAGCTGGCCGAACAAACACCTGCCGAGTATGAACTGGTCACCTGCCTGGAAATGCTCGAACATGTACCTGATCCATCTTCTGTAATCCGTGCTGCGGCCACATTATTAAAGCCAGGCGGTGATTGTTTTTTCAGTACCATTAACCGCACTCCGCAGGCATTTATTACTGCTATCGTCGGTGCAGAACACGTAATGCGCCTGTTGCCTCGCGGAACCCATCAGTACGACCGCTTTATCCGTCCGTCTGAGCTCTCCGCCTGGATCAGGGATGCCGGCATGGAAGTCATGGATATCCGCGGCCTGCATTACAATCCAATACAGCGCAGTGTAAAAACCGGCGGTTCTGTCGGGGTGAATTACCTGATTCATGCACATAAGCCATCCCCATAAGCCATGCACATAAGCCTACCTGGTTTATTTGATGATTAAGGCGGTTTTATTTGATCTCGACGGTACCCTGCTAGATACTGCCCGTGACCTGGTAGCCGCGCTGAACCGGGTGCGTGCCGGCGAAGGCATGCCCCCGCTTGCAGTTGCACCACTGGCCTTTGCCGTCAGTCGGGGGGTTACAGGCCTGGTTGAAGCCGGGATGCCGCATGCCGCTGATGAGTTGATGGAAAGCCGTAAACAGCAGCTGCTGGATTTTTACAGCGAAAACCCCTACCGCGATACCATTCCCTTCGAGGGCATCGAAAGCATGCTGGTTGAGCTTGAAGCCCGTTGTATACCCTGGGGTGTGGTCACCAACAAACACCAGCGTTTCAGCGAACTGGTAATGCAGGCCTCAGGCCTGGCAACCCGTTCAGCCTGCCTGGTCTGCGGTGATAGCCTGCCACGGGTAAAACCCTGGCCCGACCAATTGTTACTGGCCTGCGAAACCCTGCAGGTGGATCCCGGCAATACCATTTATATCGGTGACGACCAACGCGACATGCAGGCCGCTGAAGCTGCAGGTATGCCGGGTTATCATGTCAGCTGGGGTTATGGACCTCCGGCGAATGGTGCAGCAATCTTGCAGGCACCCGCTGAGATATTGGGTTTGCTCAGATAATGGAAACAAAAATACTACATTCCGGTGGCTGTCATTGTGGCGAAGTACGCTTTAAGGTCTGGGCAGAAGCCGATATCAAGGCAGTCAAATGCAATTGTTCAATCTGCCGGATGACAGGTTTTTTACACCTGATAGTCAGCGCCGAAGAGTTTGACCTGGTTGCGGGAAAAGATTCCCTGACAAATTACCAGTTCAATACCAAAACTGCCCAGCATTTTTTCTGCAAGCACTGTGGAATTAAATCCTTCTACATCCCGCGCTCACATCCAGCTGGCTACAGCGTCAATGTAAATTGCCTGGACCCTGAGACAATCCGTTCAGTCACCATTGAAGATTTTGATGGGGAGCGCTGGGAAGAGTCGATTGGTACGTTAATTAAATAATCAATCGTCGTACTGTCTTCTAGCCTACATATAAAATTTTTCGTCATTCCACAGACCACAAAAGGTTTGTCACGCTGGACTCACCCCGGAAAAAATAATTCATTACACCGGGCGTGCCCCGATAATAAATAATTCGTCATGCCGGACTTGCTCCGGTATCTCGCTTTTGACTTTGACTCATCCAATAATCTGATCAAACAAATCATCCCATTCAGGATTTAAGCCCTCAATAAGTCCTATTTTCCAGGACCGTCTCCAGTTCTTTAAAACTTTTTCCCTTGTAATCGCGGAATACATATCCCCATGAAGTTCGTAATATACCAATCGAGTTAATTTATATTTCTTTGTAAAACTATCGACACTGTGATTTCTATGCTGCCAGGTTCTTTGAATCACATCTGAGGTAACTCCGGTGTACAAAACACCATTGGGACGGTTTGACATAATGTAGACACAGGGTTGTTTATCCATGAGGTGAGCTTAAGGTGGTTGGAAAATATTGGTAGATGTAACAAAACGCGGGTGATTGAGGGTTTGTTTAGGTGAATACTGTAGGAGTTTTTCATGAAATAGATCAAAATCGAGATACCGGAGCAAGTCCGGCATGACGAAACTTTTAAGGTCTGTAACGTGATGAACACTCTCAGGAATTACATAATTTCAAACACATTATTAGTCGAGTCCTGCCCAAAAATCTAAATAACTCGTCATGCCGGACTTGCTCCGGTATCTCGCTCTTAGAGTCTAAAAATCACAAATCTAAAGTCTAAAAGAACTCCAGGGACTGTTAATCAATCCTTCCCATCATCCGAAATATACTGCGGTCCTTTACCCGCAGATTTCTCATACACCCCTTTACTCACTTTCCGATATTGGGTAAAACCCTTCTCCTCAAGGTTCTTCGGCTTTAGCGAACTCATCCCCGCATGTAAATTAGGTGCGGTGATTACCTGCCTGCACGGTGTACCACAGCGTGGGCAGGTAGTTAGCCTGGGTTCGGAAAGTTTTTCCAGTTTCTCAAAACCGCCCTGACAAAAATCACAGTTAGGCTCACTGCTGGGTTGATACACATAAATTGGCATGTTGGTTATTTTAACATTGACTCAGGCCAAAATATTATTCATCCTTCACCTCTTGAGAACATATATCGGAACCAACATGGCAGATACAAAAAATATATTAATTACCGGTGCTGCCGGTGGCTTTGGCAGTGAACTGGCCTTGCAGTTGGGGCGGCTGGCTGCTGAAGATGGGCTGGATTTGATCTTGCTGGATAACAACGAAGCAGGGCTTGACCAGCTGGCAGACCGTATCCAGGACGATTGCGGATATGAGCCGCTCATCTATCCGCTTGATCTGGAAACATCCAGTATTGATCAATATAATCAAATGGTTGCGGCTTTCGAAAAACAGCTGGGCAAACTGGATATGCTGATGCACACAGCCGCACGTTTCACCTCCCTGGCACCCATGGTGCATGCCGACCCGGTAGAATGGCTACGGGTTCTGCAAACCAATCTCAATGGCCCGTGGCTGCTTACCAGGGCTTGTGTGCCGCTGCTTAAACAGGCTGGTAGTGCCCGCTTGATTTTCATGCTGGAAGATATTGACACCATGCGTGAAGCTAACTGGGGTAGTTATGGCGTCAGTAAAGTGGCTTTATCAGCGCTGGTTGAGCAATTAAAGGGCGAGTTGGCCCAGGATGGCATCCGTGTTAACGGGATAAATCCCGGGCCCATGCGTACAACCCTGCGGGCAAAAGCCTGGATGCCCAGTGCTGAGGATCCTGCCCAGCCTGTGGAAGATGTCGCTAAGCGTATAATCGGCTGGATGTTTTCTGAAAATAGTCAGGATCAACTGGATCCGGGGGTTATAAGCTGATGTTAAAACTAAGTATTGATAAAATTATTGGTCGCATAGTGGTTTTTACCCTGCTAATTGTACTGCTGGCTTCTGCCAATGCATCAGGTCAAAAAGATCCTGTTGATGCAGAATTGATGCAAACTCTAAATAACTATTTTGATGGCAGGCGTAACGCAGATCTCGGATTGCTGCGTAAAGCCTATGACCCGGAAGCCGGCCTGGAAACTGTCAATGCGGAGGGTGAAATCCAGCACATCAGTTTTAAGGCTTATCTGGAGGTAGTAAAAAGTGCCGGGCCGGTGAAGGTAAAAACCGAGGTGGTTGATATCAGCATTACCCATACAGTAGCCGTTGCACAGACCCGTTTTGATTATGGCCCGGTAATTTATCACGACTACCTGACTTTATTGAAAACCAAAGACGGCTGGAAAATCATTAATAAAGCTTTTTTTAAGCTATGAGTTAACCCTTCCTGCAGTCCAGTATTGGGATTCCCACCCGTACGGGTCCAGTCACAATAATTTACTCATGTGGTGTTCGTGCAGGGTAATGCTCAAGCCGGAAACTCGTTACTACCCCAATCGCAATCATCACAATCCGGACTCAGTCCGTGGTTTTCTAAAACCGTTTTAATAAATTTAAACCAGACAGGATTGGGTTCCCAGATTTTATCCAGATCGTCTTTAGCTGCCTTCATTGGGACTTTCCTGTATATCACGCGATAAAGGAAGCTGAAAGTTGAAGCGCGTAAGTTTATCTGGCAATGCAGCAGGGTCTTTGTGGAGGGGGTTGATTTCATTACTGCGACAAATGCATTGAAATCATTCAGTGTTGGATTATCAAAATCAACCGGGATATGGATAAACTCCATACCCAAGGATTTCACTATCCGGTCTTCGTTAGCCAGTGAGCTTGATTGGTCCGTAAATGCTAAATAAATGATTTTCTTGAAATTATTCTCTGAGAGTTGCTTTATCTGGTTTTTATCCGGTTGCCCTGAGCTGGAGAAACCCGGTGAATACTCCAGGTAATGATCAATATTTTTAAGCCCGCCTGCGGCTGCAGTAAATGATATAAAAGTACATGCCAGGACTAATATTACAACTGAATTCAATTTGTTATTTTGCATTTGGGATTCCTGGCATGGTATTCATATTTGAGTTTTCACGAGCCAGTATAGACATTTTAATCTCAGTGCCCCAACGATACTCTCCGATAACTCCCATCTTGCGGATGACCCGGTGACAGGGTATTAACAACGATATCGGGTTGCGTCCCACTGCCGTACCAATCGCCCGTGCGGCTTTGGGTTTTCCAGCAGCTATCGCCAGGTCAGCATAAGATACATTTGCCTGCACCGGGATCTTAAGCAGCGCCTCCCAGACTTTTAATTGAAATGGACTGCCGGAGAGCCAGACAGGCAGGGGTTTATCAGGGTCCCTGTTGAAAATTTGCATACCCCATACTTCGGCTTCAACCGGGTTTTCTGAAAGTGTGGCCAGCGGCCATTGCAGCTGCAGTTCATTTATTGCATGCTGTTTTCCCCTGATTGAAGAAAATCCCAGGAAAGCAAGACCGCGATCAGTCCAGGCTAATAATGTTTTTCCAAAAGGTGACTCAAAAAACCCCCATTGTATCTGCAGGTCTTTGCCTGCTTTACGGGCCTGTCCGGGGGTAATGGCATCGGTATGAATTAACAGGTCATGCAGTCGACCGCTACCGGATAAGCCACTATCAAGCGCAGCATCAAAGACAGTTGCGCCTGTTTTCAGGCGCTCAAGTGCTGCCTCGCGGGTGAGGTGACTGAGGAATTGTTTTGGGCTTACACCGGCCCAGCTCTGAAATACCCGCTGTAAATAGGCCGGGCTCAACTGCAGTTGCCCCGCCAGTTGCTCCAGTGATGGCTGCTCAAGCTGCCTGTCTTTGAGATAGTGCAGTGCTTTGGTGACAGTTTGATAATGTTTCTGACTGGTTTCACTGTTAGTATTATTCATAGCAGCATTTTGCGTGATACCTGTGGCATAGACCACCCGTTTCTTGCGCATATACCAGTGGAGAACCAGTATGTCTGAAGACCTGTTTGAAAAAATCGTTGCCCGTGAAATACCGGCGGATATTGTTTATGAAACCGATTCGGTGCTTGCCTTCCGGGATATCAACCCGCAGGCGCCCATTCATATACTGATTATCCCCAAGCAGAAAATCCGTACTATCAATGATATTGCTGATGGTCAGGCAACCCTGGTTGGAGAATTATATTTAGCCGCACGGGATATAGCCAAACAGCAGGGCTTTGCCGAAGATGGCTACCGGGTAGTAATGAACTGCGGTGAAAATGCGGGACAGGCGGTGTGGCATATTCATTTACACCTGCTTGCGGGAAGGCCGCTGGCGTGGCCGCCAGGCTGAGCCTGGGTGCGTGGGCATAAATGCCCACGCGTTCCAGGGTAGGTTCTAGATCAATGATTTCTAAGGGGGTTCTGCCGGGCTTCTTCCAGCAACCAATCGCGAAAAACATTAGCCAGGTCATTATCAGTACCCATGGGTGTAACAATATAGTAGGCCATTTCCCCCTGTAGGCTGGTTTCAAAAGGTTTCACCAGGCGGCCGGACTCCAGGTCTTCCTGGATAAGCGGGGTGTGCCCGAGTGCCAGGCCCATGCCCTGGGCTGCGGCTTCCAGCATCATACTGGAGTGGCTGAAACTCAGGCCACGTTGGGAGTCAACATCCTCAACACCGGCGGCTTTTAACCATAGCAGCCAATCCTCCCTGGCATAGTCATCGTGCAGCAGGGTAAATTTGGCCAGGTTTTCTGCCAGGCAGGGCAGGCCGGATTTTTTACACAGGTCAGGACTGCAAACCGGGAAAATATCCTCCCGTATCAGCAGGGTAGAGTTTGTTTCCGGCCACTCCCCCCGACCGTAGCGTATAGCTAAATCGACACCATCGCGATCAAAATCAACCACCCATTCGGAAGCGGCAATGCGAATATCCATACCCGAATGAGCCTTTTGGAAATTTGAGAGTTTAGGAATTAACCAACGTTCTGCAAAAGAGGTGAGGGTACTGACAACCAGTTCTACATTACGATTGCGGCGGGTGACCCTTTCGGTGGCAGTGGCCAGTTCTTTCAGGGCAAGAATGACATCCTGCAGGTATACTTTTCCCTGTTCAGTCAGGGTTAAACTGCGGCTGCCGCGGGTAAAAAGTGGTATTTCCAGGAATTCTTCCAGCTGTTTAACTTGCAGGCTGACAGCTGCCTGGGTTACATACAGGTCTTCTGCAGCTCGTGTAAAGCTCAAATGTTTAGCTGAAGCAACAAATGCCCGGAGTGCCCGAAGTGGAGGTATTTTTCTATAATTCATTTGAATTCAATAATTTAAAATTATTATCCAGTCTCTTTTATAGGATCTATTATGGCATAAAAATATCTGGGGCAAGTAACAAGAAAACTTAGATTGTTTTAATTATTATTAAAATTTAATATACCCACAGTAGGCAGAAAAATTGTGTAAGCTATATTACAAGGTATTTGGTCTATTAAATATACCTCCCAGTCGTTAAGGATGGATCAAGAATCCCCCCTCTCTTATTCATCTGACGGTTGGTATAATTTGACCCGCTTGGGTCAAATCTACTTGTTAGTTCGCTAACAAGCGCCCGGGACAGGTTTCCCCTCTTTTTCCTGTTTCGGGCTTTTTATTGCCTGCAACTTGCCGAAAACTCAAAATAATTACGTCATGCCGGTCAAGATAATTGACGCGAGACACTCAAGAGAATCACGTCATGCCGGACTTGATCCGGTATCTCAAGAGAATCACGTCATGCCGGACTTGATCCGGTATCTCAAGA